>NZ_JBHVPG010000061.1:0-52627 GCF_042887545.1 Streptomyces sp. NPDC057939 | reverse complement strand
CCCCACGGCCGTGCGGGGCCCGGTTTGACCCCCCGGAACCAGCCCCGTAACCTAGACCGTCGGCGTGTCTTGAACGATTACCGTTCAACGTGCGTCGCGCTCCTGAGCACCTTCCTCCCACATCGTCCGCGCGAGCGGACGGGTCACGGGAGAGGCCGCTCGTCCAATCCGGATCACCGTGGGCCCCGGCCCGCGTGAGTGGCTGGCTTCAGGAGCATCCGTCCCGAGTGAGAGAGAGATCCGCGTGTACGCCATCGTGCGCAGCGGTGGTCGCCAGCACAAGGTTGCTGTCGGCGACATCGTTGAGGTTGACAAGATTTCCACTGCCAAGGTTGGCGACACGGTCGAGCTCTCGACCCTGCTCGTTGTCGACGGCGACGCCGTGACCAGCGACCCGTGGGTGCTGGCCGGGATCAAGGTTCAGGCCGAGATCGTGGACCACCACAAGGGCGCCAAGATCGACATCCTGCGCTACAAGAACAAGACCGGCTACCGCCGTCGCCAGGGTCACCGCCAGCAGTACACGGCGATCAAGGTCACCGGTATCCCCACGGCTGCGAAGTAAGAGGGACTGAGACATGGCACACAAGAAGGGCGCATCGTCCACCCGGAACGGGCGCGATTCCAATGCTCAGCGGCTCGGCGTGAAGCGCTTCGGCGGTCAGGTCGTTTCCGCTGGTGAGATCCTCGTCCGCCAGCGCGGCACCCACTTCCACCCGGGTTCGGGTGTGGGCCGTGGCGGCGACGACACGCTGTTCGCGCTGCTGCCCGGTGCCGTCGAGTTCGGCACCCACCGCGGTCGCAAGGTCGTCAACATCGTTCCGGCCGCCTGATCCAGCTCCTGCTGATCAAGGCGTACTGAACTCCCCGAGGGCGGATCTCAACTCTTCCCGGCGCATGCCGGGAAGAGAGGTCCGCCCTCGGCGCGTTGTCATATGGACACGTTAAATGGGTAGCAAGGCCTGCCCGGGACATTCCCGCATGTATCTGGAGGAACAACCATGACCACCTTCGTGGACCGCGTCGAGCTGCACGTCGCCGCGGGTAACGGGGGCCACGGCTGCGCCTCCGTTCACCGGGAGAAGTTCAAGCCGCTCGGCGGCCCCGACGGCGGCAACGGCGGCCGTGGCGGCGACGTCATCCTGGTGGTGGAGCAGGCGATCACCACCCTGCTGGACTACCACCACAGCCCGCACCGCAAGGCGACCAACGGTCAGCCCGGCGCGGGTGACAACCGCTCCGGCAAGGACGGCCAGGACCTGATCCTGCCCGTCCCGGACGGCACCGTCGTCCTCGACAAGGAGGGCAACGTCCTCGCCGACCTCGTCGGCCAGGGCACCACCTACGTCGCGGGTGAGGGCGGCCGCGGCGGCCTCGGCAACGCCGCGCTCTCCTCGGCCCGCCGCAAGGCGCCCGGCTTCGCGCTCCTCGGCGTCCCCGGCACCACCGGCGACATCGTCCTGGAGCTCAAGACCGTCGCCGACGTCGCGCTGGTCGGCTTCCCGAGCGCGGGCAAGTCCTCGCTGATCTCGGTGCTCTCCGCCGCCAAGCCGAAGATCGCGGACTACCCGTTCACCACCCTCGTCCCGAACCTGGGCGTCGTCACCGCCGGCTCGACCGTCTACACCATCGCCGACGTCCCGGGCCTCATCCCGGGCGCCAGCCAGGGCAAGGGCCTCGGCCTGGAGTTCCTGCGCCACGTCGAGCGCTGCTCGGTACTGGTGCACGTCCTCGACACCGCCACCCTGGAGTCGGACCGCGACCCGCTCGCCGACCTCGAAGTCATCGAGGAGGAACTGCGGATCTACGGCGGCGGCCTGGAGAAGCGGCCCCGCCTCGTCGTCCTCAACAAGGTCGACATCCCCGACGGCCAGGAGCTCGCCGACATGGTGCGCCCCGACCTGGAGGCCCGCGGCTACAAGGTCTTCGAGGTCTCCGCGGTCGCCCGCACCGGCCTGAAGGAGCTGTCCTACTTCCTCGCCGAGGTCGTCGCCAAGGCCCGCGCCCGCAAGCCGAAGGAGGAGGCGACCCGCATCGTCATCCGTCCGAAGGCCGTCGACGACTCCGGCTTCACCGTCACCTACGACGAGGTCGAGGACGTCTACCAGGTGCGCGGCGAGAAGCCCGAGCGCTGGGTCCGTCAGACCGACTTCAACAACGACGAGGCCGTCGGCTACCTCGCCGACCGGCTCAACCGCCTCGGTGTCGAGGACGCGCTGAAGAAGGCCGGTGCCCGTGCCGGCGACGGTGTGGCCATCGGCTCCGACGAGAACTCCGTCGTCTTCGACTGGGAGCCGACCATGATGGCCGGCGCCGAGATGCTGGGTCGTCGCGGCGAGGACCACCGCCTGGACGCACCGCGCCCGGCCACCACGCGCCGCAAGGACAAGGAAGCCAAGCGCGGCGACTCCTCCCAGCAGGAGTACGACGAGTTCCGCCCGTTCTGATCCCGCGGCCGCGGGGGCTTGAAGCCGGCTTTACACCGTTCGCCTAGGATCCTCCGGGTGAACAGCAGCAATTCCGGCAATGACGCCGCCGCGGCCCCCGCCGTCTCCGTGGTGGTGATCGCGTACAACGACGCCGGGCTCGTGGGCGAGGCCGTTTCCTCGGCCCTCGCCCAGGGCCCGGTGGTCGCCGAGGTCATCGCGGTCGACGACGCCTCCTCGGACGGGACCGGCCGGGTACTGGACGAGCTGGCCGCCGCCCACCCGCGGCTGAAGGTCGTCCACCGCACGGACAACAGCGGCGGCTGCGGCACCCCCCGCAACGACGGGATCGCCGCCGCGACCTCCCCGTACGTCCTGTTCCTGGACAGCGACGACGTCCTGCCCCCCGGCGCCGCCGCCGCGTTGCTCGCGGCCGCCGAGGAACACCGGGCCCCCGTCACCGTCGGCGCCTGCGTGCGCCGCGAACTGCCCGAGGGCCGCGACGTGCCGTGGATGCCCGGCCTGCACACGCCGGGCGAGGTCATCGAGCGGCCCGCCGACCGGCCCGAACTGGTCCGCGACACCCTCTGCGTCAACAAGCTGTACGAACGCGCCTTCCTCGACGAGCACGGCATCCGGTTCCCCGACGGACGCTTCGTCTACGAGGACTTCCTCTTCACCGCGCGCGTCCTCGCCGCCGCACCCCGCATCGCCGTCATCGGCGACCTCGTCTACGTGTGGCACGTGCGCCGCAGCGCCGCCCGCAAGTCGATCTCCCTCGACCGCGCCGACGTCAGCAACTGGCGGGCCCGCGTCGAGGCCCACCGCGCCGCCGCCGCCACCCTCGCCGAGGCCTCCCCGGAGCTCGGCCGGGCCTGCCGGGTCAAGTTCCTCGACTACGACCTGCGGATGTACCTGCGCGAACTCGGCCAGGACCCCGACTACCGGACCGCCTGGTGGGAACTCACCCGGGCCTACCTGGAGGGCTTCACCGAGGCCGACGTCGAGGCCGCCCCCGCCCGCGCCCGGTGGACCGCGCGCGTCCTGCTGGCGGCCGGGGCCCCGCCCGCCGACGTGGAGCGGCTGACCCGTCTCGCCGCCGAGCCGGCCCGGCTGCAGCCCCCGTACGCCACGGACCCGGCCGGGCTTCCGGTGTGGAGCGAGGAACTGCCCGTCGCCCTCGACGGCCTCGCCGCGCTGCCCGTCGCGGAACTCCCCGTCACCGTCGACGCCGAACCCGCCGGGGGCGGCGCCGTCCGCCTCCGCGTCCGCGACCTGTACGGCCGCCTCGCGCAGGCCGGGCCGCAGACCGTGACGCTGACCTTCCACCCCCGGACCGGGACGGAGCCCGTACCCGCCCGGCCCGTGGAACTGCGCCCCGCCGCCGACGGCGACGGCTGGACCGCCGAGGTGCCGCTCCGCCCCGCCGCGCTGGCCGCCCTCGGCCGCAGCCGCGGCCTGCGCGGCATGCAGGCCTGGGACGTCCGGGCAGGCGTGCACTGCGCCGACGGGAGCTCCCTGGTCACCTCCCTGCGCCCCCTGGGCGGTCTGCTCCGTCGCCGCGCACTGCCCAGCAGCCGGTACGGTGTTCTGCTGGCGCAGCCCTACCGGACGGCGGCGGGAGCACTGGCCCTGCGCCTGGCACCCGGCGCCGGGGGCGCCCTGACCTTCGTACGCAACCGCCTCGACCGCGCCCGCACGCGCCGGTCGCGCTAGAGCTCGGGAGACACGCATGACCTTTCTGATCACCGGTGGCGCCGGCTACATCGGCGCGCACGTCGTTCGCGCGATGCTGCTCGCCGGGGAGGAGGTCGTCGTGCTCGACGACCTCTCGACGGGCAACGAGGACCGGGTTCCGGAGGGCGTCCCGCTGGTTGTCGGATCGGTCCTGGACCGGCTGGTGCTCGACGACACGATCCGCCGCCACCACATCACGGGCGTCGTGCACCTGGCGGGCAAGAAGCAGGTCGGCGAGTCCGTCGAGAAGCCGATGTACTACTACCACGAGAACGTGCAGGGCCTCACGGTGCTGCTCCAGGCCGTGGCCGCCGCGGGCATCCGCAACTTCCTGTTCTCCTCCTCGGCCTCCGTCTACGGGATGCCCGACGTGGACTCGGTCACCGAGGAGACCCCCTGCCTGCCGCTGAGCCCGTACGGCGAGACGAAGCTGGCCGGCGAGTGGTTGGTCCGCGCCGCCGGCAAGGCGCACGGCATCTCCACCGCCTGTCTGCGCTACTTCAACGTGGCGGGCGCCGCCACCCCCGAGCTCGCGGACACCGGGGTCTTCAACCTCGTCCCGATGGTCTTCGAGCGCTACGACGCCGGTGAGGGCGCGCGCATCTTCGGTGACGACTACCCGACCCCGGACGGCACCTGCATCCGCGACTACATCCACGTCGAGGACCTCGCCGAAGCCCACGTGGTGGCCGCGCGCCGGCTCGCCGAATGGGGTGCGGCGGGGGACCACAAGGACCTCACCGTCAACATCGGCCGCGGCGAGGGCGTCTCCGTCAAGGAGATGGTCGAGCTGCTGAACGAGGGCACCGGCCACACCCACGCGCCGGTCGTCACCCCGCGCCGCCCCGGTGACCCGGCGAAGGTCGTGGCATCGGCCGACCGGATCGCCGCCGAGCTGGGCTGGAAGGCCCGGCACGACGTCCGCGAGATGATCACCTCGGCGTGGGCCGGCTGGGAGGCCAACAAGGCGGCCACCCGCCGGGACCCGCACAAGGACGTCCACGCCGTCTGACCCGTCACACCGACGAAGCCGCCCGCCCCGGACGTTTCCGGGGCGGGCGGCTTCGTCGGTGGTCGCGGGTCAGCGGTCCAGGAACGCGAACAGGGCTTCCCAACGGTCGGTGATCTCGTCGCTGGAGAAGCGCCGCACGCTGCGGAAACCGGCGTCACCGAGCCGGTCGCGCAGGGCCGCGTCCGACATCAGGGCATCCAGGTGCCCGGCGAGTTCCATGGTGTTGCCGAGACGGGCCAGCAGCCCGTCCTCGCCGTGCTCCACGATCTCCCGCACGCCCGGCGCGCAGTCGAAGGCGGCCACCGGAAGGCCCGCCGCCATCGCCTCCAACAGGGTGATCGGGAAGCCCTCGGCGCGGGAGGCCTGGGCGAAGACCGACGCCCCGCGCAGGGCGCCCAACACGTCGTCGGTGCTGCCCATCCACTCCACGCAGTCGTCGAGCCCGAGCGAGGTGCAGTGCGCCCGCAGGGCCTTCTCCTCGACGCCGGCGCCGTGGATCCGCAGGACCCAGTCGGGATGGTGCGGGGCGGCGTCCGCCCACGCGTCGAGGAGCAGGTCCACGCCCTTCTCGAAGGCGAGCCGGCCGACGCTCGCGACGACCTTCGAGGTCCGCGGGGCGGGGGAGTCGGGCATGAACGGCAGCGGGTTCGGCATGCTGTCGACGTTCTCCATGCCCGCCCGGATCCACAGGTCGGCGTCCTCCGGGGTCAGTACCAGCAGCCGGTCGACCTGGGAGTAGTGCCGGCGGACCCGGTCGCCCCGCGTGGACTTGTGGCTGGCCTCGAAGGACTCGTGGCTCATGCCGATCACCGACAGCCCCTTGGTGTCGGCGAGGGCCACCCACTCCATCGCCCAGACCTGGGTGACGATGACCACCGCTCCGGGCCGGGCCGCGCGGAAGAGACCGCTCAGCGTCTCCGCCCGGTCCCGCATCCCGGCCCGCCGGACCGCCTGCCGGCGGCGCTCGGGGGCGTTGAGCCTGCCCTTGATGCCGTGCAGCCGGCGCGCCTTCGGCGGGTGCGCGTCGTAGAGCGTCGTCGTCGCGTACGGCAGGTCGGCGGGCAGCTTCTGGCGGATCTCGTCGGCGACGGGGGCGATGCCGACGACGTGCACCCGGTGCCCGCGGTCGGTCAACAGCCGGGCCATCTGGTGCGACCAGGTGGTCACCCCGCCGAGCTCGTCCACGCTGTTGGAGACGAGGAAGACGTCGCGGCCGCCCGGCGCTGCGGACTCGTGGGGCTGCTGGCTCACTTGCCGCTCCTGGTGAAGAACTTCTCGACGATCCGGCGGGCCGCGTCGCCCCGGTCGTACTCGCCGAACTCGGTGAGGAAACGCTGACGGGCCTCGGCGTACTTGGCGTCCGCCTCGTCGAAGGCCGCGACCGCCTGCATCAGCTCGTCGGCCGTGGACACGACCGGGCCCGGCGCCTTCTCCTTCAGGTCGAAGTACGTGCCGCGGATGTCCGTCGCGTACGCCTCGTAGTCGTAGGCGAAGAACAGCATCGGCCGGTCCAGCACCGCGTAGTCGAACATCACGGACGAGTAGTCGGTGATCAGCCCGTCGGCGAGGGCCAGCAGCGGGGTGATGTCGTGGTGTCGGGACACGTCGAGGACGCGGCCCGCGACCGACGGCGGCAGCGACACGCTGTTGAGGTAGTGCGTGCGCACCAGCAGGGTGAAGCGGTCGCCGAGCCGGTCGGCGAACTCCTCCACGTCGAAGGGGAACTCGAAGTTCTCCACCGTGCCGTCCGCGTTCGCCCGGAACGTCGGCGCGTACAGCAGCACCTTCTTGTCCGGGTCGATGCCCAGTTCCGCGGCGAGCGGCCCGCGCAGCCGCTCCCCGCTGTCCGCCTCGGCGCGGTGCGCCTCGACCAGGGCGTCGTTGCGCGGGTATCCGGTGCGCAGCAGGACCTCGTCGCGCAGCCGGAAGCCCTTGGCGAGGGTGCGGGCGTCGTGCTCGGAGCGGATCAGGAAGTGGTCGAAGCGGTCGACGGCCGCCTGGAAGCGGTCCTGCCCGGCCTTCCCCTGCGCCTTGGTGCGCGGCTCGTGGAACCCCATCCGCTTGAGGGCGGACCCGTGCCAGGTCTGGATGTACGTGGTCCCCGGGCGCTTGGTCAGGGCCAGCGGGAAGCCCTGGTTGTCGACCCAGTACTCGGCCTGCGCGAGCGCCCGAAGGTAGGGCCAGCTCCAGCGCCGCACCAACGTGGCCTCCTTGGGGAAGCCGGTGGGCTTGCCGCCCGCGTACGACCAGATCGCCTCGAAGGGCGCGCCCTGGCGGACGAGCTCCTCGTAGATGGCCTTGGGGCTGTCGCTGTACTGCTTGCCCATGTGGCTCTCGAAGACGATCGTGCCCTTCTTGAGGGGCAGCTTCGAGAAGACCTCGTGGTAGACCTTCACCTTCTGCTCGCCCGAGCCGATGTTGCGGCGGGCCTTCAGCGCGCGGCGCAGGCCGCGCTTGACCACTCCGGCGGCCCTGCCGTGCATCGCGCTGCTGATCAGCGTCTGGGTGCGGACGGCAGCGGCGCCCTCGGCGGTCAGGACGTAGGAGAGGTTGCCCTTCTTGGTCATCTCCGGCTCGAAGCGGTCGGAGACGAGCCGGGTCAGCCGCGGGCGCACCCGCAGCCGGGAGGCCGAGTCGAGGTCGACGCCGCCGACGGAGACGCGCGTCGTCACCCGGTCGGAGCCCGCCGTCAGCTTCAGCCGTACGTCCCAGACGGCGTCGATGATGCCGAGCGGGCGGACGGTGCTGCCGACGTCGGCCGTGGTGGACCACTCGATCGAGTCACCGGCGTGACGGACGGTTGCCACCGGGAAGCTGAACGAGCGGACGCCGATCTGCCGCCGGGCCCGGAATTCGAGCGAGGCCTTCAGCTCGGTGTCGGGCCGGATCCGACCCAGCGGGTTCACGATGGAACCGGCCAGGGTGACGGTGCCGCGCCCGTCGTCCTCGTAGGAGGTCAGACGGTTGCCCGGGCACAGGGAGGAGAGCGGGGCGGTGTGGAAGCCCTGCTCGGTGACGTCCAGTATCCGGCGGCCCTCGGCGTCGTCGAGGTGGCCGGCGCACCAGTAGACGCGGCCGTCGCGCTCCGCGAGCGGGGAGGACAGCCGTCCCTTGTTGGTCATCGCGTCGGCCGCGGCGAGGAGGTTGTCCCAGTCCTCCTTGCCGAGCAGGTAGGCGCAGATGGCCTGGAGGTGGCTGACGTTGTCGTACGCGGCGGGGTCGAGGTCCGCGAGGTAACCGTTCGCCAGCCGGGCGAACTGCTGCCGGTAGTCGTCACCGAGGAGCGGCAGGTCGCGCAGGTGCAGCACCAGGTCGTGCTTGAGGAACTTGGCGTCCTTCGCCGACTTGATCGCGGTGTGGCCCTTGGCTGCGAGCAGCTCGTCGACGCGGCGGTGGATCTCCATCCGGTGGACGAAGTTCGCGATCTCGTGGCGCCGGTTGCTGATCGACTTCGCGGCGGCCTTCTCGACCACGTTCCAGAAGTAGACGTGGTTCGGGATCAGGGTGATCCGCCGGGCGGCCACGTAGGCCTGCGCGGAGAACAGCAGGTCCTCGTAGTGGATGCCGACCGGGAACTCCAGGCCCTGCTCCAGCAGGAACTCGCGCCGGTAGCACTTGTTCGTCGACAGGGTGTCGTAGACCAGCAGGTCCGGGTACTCGGTGATCGACTCCAGCGTGCGGGTGTGCGCGTAGATCCACGGGTACCACTCGGTGGTCTTGTTCCACCGGTTGTCCAGGTGCACGCGCACGCACATGCCCGACACCAGGTCGGAGCCGGTGCGCTCGGCGGCCGCCAGCATGTTCCGGCAGGCGTTGCGCTCCAGTACGTCGTCACTGTCCAGGAACATGACGTACGTGCCCGTGGCCTGCTGGATGCCGTGATTGCGGGGCGCGCCGCAGCCGCCGCTGTTCTCGGGCAGCTGGAAGGCGCGCACCCGTCCCGGATGCGCCGCTTCCAGCTCCTTGGCGACCGAGTAGGACCCGTCCTTGCTGCAGTCGTCCACGATCACGACTTCGACCCCGCGCAGGGTCTGGTCCAAAACCGATTGGACGGCTGTCTGCAGACGCTCTGCGTCGTTGTAGACGATGACGACCACGGAGACGTCAGGCACGTGCACCTCGATCCCTTCGTTCCATTCCGCTTATCCCGTCAAAGCTACCGTGTGCCGCACGCGACTCCGGCAGGCCGGCCACCGGCGTGCATACTTCTAAGGAAGAGGTGAGTGGCGGGTCCGGTCGCCGACAATCACCCGTTCGGACCCAGCAGGAAGTGCTCATGACCAAGCTGTCGGTAGTTGTCCCTTGTTACAACGAAGAAGCCGTGATCGACAGTTTCGACGCGGAGATCAGGCGGGTACTGGACGACCTGCCCGTCGAGTACGAGGTCTGCTACGTCGACGACGGCAGCCGTGACGGAACTCTCGAAAAGCTCCGCAAGATCGCCTCCGAGTACGCGGACCAGACCCGGTACGTGTCCTTCAGCCGCAACTTCGGCAAGGAGGCCGGCATGCTCGCCGGCCTGCGCGAGGCCACCGGCGACGCCGTCGTCATCATGGACGCCGACCTCCAGCACCCGCCGGAGCTGATCGCCACCATGCTGGAGCACTACCGGCAGGGCCACGACCAGATCATCGCCCGGCGCACCCGCGAGGGCGACAAGAAGGTCCGCTCGGCCCTGAGCCGCCTCTACTACCGGGGCGTCAACCGCTGGGTCGACGTCGAACTCGCCGACGGCGTAGGGGACTTCCGCATGCTGTCCCGGCCGGCCGTGGACGCCCTGCTCGCGCTCCCCGAGTACAACCGCTTCTCCAAGGGGCTGTTCTCCTGGATCGGCTTCGACACCGTCCACTTCGACTACCGCAACGCCCAGCGCGAGGCCGGCGAGACGAAGTGGAAGTTCGGCAGCCTGCTGAACTACGGCATGGACGGGCTGATCTCGTTCAACAACCGTCCGCTGCGGATCGGGATCTGGCTCGGCGTGTCGCTGGTGGGCCTGACCGGCCTGTACGCGCTGTGGATCACCATCATGGCGATCACCAACGGCATCGACTCGCCGGGCTACGTCACCCTCGTCGCGATGATCGCCGGAATCGGCGGCGTCCAGATGATCATGCTGGGTCTGATCGGCGAGTACATCGGCCGCATCTACTACGAGACCAAGCGCCGCCCCCACTTCCTGGTCAAGGAAGCCCACGGCGCCGAGCGCATGCCCGGGATCTCCGAAGCCGTGATCGCGGAGCGCAGCCGCCGATGACGAAGAAGGACCAGCTCGGCCAGATCTTCCGGTTCGCCCTCGTGGGCGGCGTCAACACCGGCACCTTCTTCGGGTTCTACCTGCTGCTGCACCCGTGGATGCCGTACTTCGCCGCCTACACCCTGGCCTTCGTGCTGTCGATGATCGGGTCGTTCTTCATGAACACCTACTTCACCTACCGCACCCGGCCCACCTGGAAGAAGTTCCTGTTCTTCCCGCTGACCAACGTCACCAACTACGTCATCCAGTCCGTCGGCCTCTACGCCCTGGTCACCTGGGCCGGGATGGACACCCGGATCGCGCCGCTCGTCGCGGCCGTCGTCGCCATCCCCTTCACCTTCCTGCTGTCCCGCAGGATCCTGGTCCCCGGGGCGGCCCGCGCGGCGGAACCCGCGCCGAGGCCGTCGTCCTCGTCCACCGTCTGAAACCGCCGAGCGCGCGCTCACGGCCACCCCGTAGATTGGGCAGGTCGGCCGGACCTTCCGTCCGGCCGTCCGGCAAGGGGCAAGGGGACAGACGTGTCAGGGGCAAGGCAAGGCGTGCTGGACGCCCGCAGGATCGTGGTCAAGGTCGGTTCCTCCTCCCTGACCACGGCGGAGGGCGGACTCGACGCCGACCGGGTGGACGCCCTGGTCGACGTACTGGCCAAGGCGCGCAGCGGCGGGGAGAAGGAGATCGTCCTGGTCTCCTCCGGTGCCATCGCCGCCGGACTCTCCCCGCTCGGCCTGCGCCGCCGACCCAAGGACCTCGCCCGCCAACAGGCGGCCGCCAGCGTCGGGCAGGGCCTGCTCGTCGCCCGGTACACCGCCTCCTTCGCCCGCTACGGCGTCCGCGTCGGCCAGGTCCTGCTCACCACCGACGACACCAGCCGGCGCGCGCACTACCGCAACGCCTACCGGACGCTCGACCAGCTCCTGGCCATGGGCGCGCTGCCCGTCGTCAACGAGAACGACACCGTCGCCACCGACGAGATCCGCTTCGGCGACAACGACCGGCTGGCCGCCCTCGTCGCACACCTGGTGCGCGCCGACCTCCTCGTCCTCCTCTCCGACGTCGACGGCCTCTACGACGGCGACCCGTCGCAGCCCGGCACCACCCGCATCGACGAGGTGCGCGGCCCCCAGGACATCGCCCACGTCACCATCGGCAGCGCCGGCAAGGCGGGCGTCGGGACCGGCGGCATGGTCACCAAGGTCGAAGCCGCCCGGATCGCCGCCGCCGCGGGCATCCCCGTCGTCCTCACCTCCGCCAGCCAGGCCGCCGACGCGCTCTCCGGCCGCCCGACCGGCACCCACTTCCACGCCACCGGCCGCCGCTCCGCCGACCGGCTCCTGTGGCTCCAACACGCCTCGACCCCGCAGGGCCACCTCGTCCTGGACGACGGCGCCGTGCGCGCCGTCACCGAACGCGGCAGTTCCCTGCTGCCCGCCGGGATCGCCGCCGTGGAGGGCGACTTCGTCGCCGGGGACCCCGTCGAGCTGCGGTCCGCGGACGGTCGCGCCGTCGCGCGGGGTCTCGTCAACTTCGACGCCAAGGAGCTCCCGCAGCTCCTCGGCCGCTCCACCCGCGAGCTCGCCAGGGAGCTCGGACCCGCGTACGAGCGGGAGGTCGTACACCGTGACGATCTGGTGCTGCTCCAGGGCTGAGGTTCGGCAAAACCGCCGCGCGGGGGGCCGGGGACTGGTCAACTGTGAGGGGCGGACACGCGTAGCGCAGACAGGAGGCGGCTGGTGAGACGAGCGCTGACCAGCGTCGGCACCGGGGACGGCCACGGACAGGGGAGCGGGCACGGAGGCGGGGACCACGGCCACGGGGACGACGGCCACGGGGACCGGGACGAGTCCCGCCTGTGGCACATCACCCTGAGCGTCTCCGGCAAGCCCGCGCCCCTCTCGGAGGTCCGGCGAGGGCTGGAACAGCTCGCCCACGACCACCCCTTCCTGCTGACGAGCCGGTACGCCGACGACCACGCGGAGATCCGGTACTGGGAGGAGGCCCGCGACCTCCACGACGCGGCGGCCGTCGCCCTGCGGCTCTGGGGCGAACACCGGTCCTCGGCGCGGCTGCCGCCCTGGGAGATCGTCGGCCTGGAGGTCATCGACCGCGCGACGTACCACCAACGCGTGGCGGAGGGCTACGGCCCGCCCCCGGCCCACCCGGTGGGCGTACACCCGTACTAGGGCCTGCCGTCGAACTCCCTTCTGCCTCGTGGCGTCCGGCACGCACTCCCGCCGCACCGGGCGAATGCCCGAGTACGTCCGGTACACCGGCCTCCGCCCGGCACGCCGGGAGCACGCACCGGACACCGCGAGGCCGCCCTCCGGGCGACGACGGGACTTTGACGACAGGCCCCGGGCCGCCCCTTTCGGATCCTGCCGGGGCCCGTCCACCCCCGGCCCCTCCACTCCGTCGTGGTCGGGGGCGTGCGGACCGGCCCCATCCGGCCCCGCCGGCGTTTGAGGCGCGGGCCGGGGCGGAGCCCGGGAATCGGAGAAGGGGCGGGGGGACCCCCGCGCAGCGGCCCGGGGCGCCGACCGGCGGCTCCGGGGGAGAGGCCCCCGCGGCGGCCCACCCGCCCCCCCGTCTCGGGGGATGGAACCCCTTCGGGCCCGGTGGGACCGGGGACTACCCTGGCCGCATGACCACGCTCGACGACGCCACCGCCACCTCCCCCGTCCTCGCCACCGCGCAGCGGTCCCGCACGGCCGCCGCCACCATCGCGCCACTCCCGCGGTCCGCCAAGGACACGGCCCTGCTGGCCATCGCGGACGCCCTGGAGGCCCGTACGGCGGAGATCGTCACCGCCAACGCCGTGGACACGGCCAAGGCGCGCGAGGCCGGCACGAGCGAGACGGTCATCGACCGCCTCACCCTCACCCCGGAGCGGGTCGGGGCCATCGCCTCCGACGTGCGCGACGTCGCGGCCCTCCCCGACCCCGTCGGCGAGGTCGTCCGCGGTTCGACCCTCCCCAACGGCATCGACCTCCGCCAGATCCGGGTACCGCTCGGCGTCGTCGGCATCATCTACGAGGCCCGCCCCAACGTCACCGTCGACGCCGCCGCCCTCTGCCTGAAGTCCGGCAACGCCGTTCTCCTGCGCGGCAGTTCGTCGGCCTACGCCTCCAACACGGCGCTCGTCGCCATCCTCCGCGACGCCATCGAGGGAGCGGGCCTGCCCGCCGACGCGATCCAGCTCGTTCCCGGCGAGTCCCGCGACTCCGTCCGCGAGCTGATGCGCGCCCGCGGCCTCGTCGACGTCCTCATCCCGCGCGGTGGCGCCTCCCTCATCAGGACCGTCGTCGAGGAGTCCACCGTCCCGGTCATCGAGACCGGTACCGGCAACTGCCACGTCTACGTCGACGCCGAGGCGGACCTCCGCATGGCGGTGGACATCCTCATCAACTCCAAGGCGCAGCGGCCCTCCGTCTGCAACTCCGCGGAAACCCTCCTCGTGCACCGCGACATCGCGGCAACCTTCCTTCCGCTCGCCCTCGACGCCCTCGCCGACGCCGGCGTCACCGTCCACGGCGACGAGCGGGTCCTGGCAGCGGCCGAGGGCACCAAGGCCACCGCGTTGCCCGCCACCGACGAGGACTGGGCCGCCGAGTACCTGTCCTACGACATCGCCGCCGCCGTCGTGGACTCCCTCGACGACGCCGTCACCCACATCCGCCGCTGGACCTCCGGCCACACCGAGGCGATCGTCACCACCTCCCAGGCCGCCGCCCGCCGGTTCACCCAGCTGGTCGACTCGACCACCGTCGCCGTGAACGCCTCCACCCGCTTCACGGACGGTGGCCAGTTCGGCTTCGGCGCCGAGATCGGCATCTCCACCCAGAAGCTGCACGCCCGGGGCCCCATGGGCCTTCCCGAGCTCACCTCCACCAAGTACATCGTCACCGGCGACGGTCACATCCGGTAACCGCCCCACGAACACGGTGTGGCCGGATCCCGGCGTACGCCTGCCCAAAGCCGCCCCCCAGGTCTACGCTGTTGCTGTGCCGGACGACGTGGGGGGCAAGCCGTTCCCGGACGACGGGACCCCCGAAGACGATGCAAACGACCGCGGAGGCGCGGAAAACGACTTCGCCTCCGTGGTGTTCGACGAGGCCTTCGTCCGGAACGCCGAGATCCATGAACCGAGCGCCGCCGAGCGCCAGCGGGCCGCGGACCGGGCCAGAGCCGAGGCCGAGGCCGCCCGCGTCGCCGGAGGCTGGAACGGCGACGACGACTACGGCTACGGCCACCCCGACGGCCCCGGGTTGGACGACGACCCCGGCTGGGATCCCGACCACCACGGCTACGGATACGCCGAGGGCCCCTACGGCGCCTACGGCGGGAGCCTGCGGCCCTACCGCGGCCGGTCGCCGTGGCTGCGCCCGGTCGCCTGGGTGCTCGCCTTCGTCATGGGGCTCGGCATGGTCGCCCTCGCCTTCAGCGCCGTTTACCGCAACGCCTCCGGGGAAGCGGACCCCGCCCCGGCGCCGGCCAGCACCCCGCTCCGGGAAGTCGGGGACGTCGGCGCGTTTACCTACCCCGTAGTCCGCCAACCCTGAAGGTACGACCCCGCTTGCGCGAACCGGAGACGGGGGCTTCTCTGAAGCGGGGACAGCGGGGAGAAGCGATGGCCGTTCCAGGAGATCCACCAGGCGGCACCCCCGACGGCATCGGCGGGGGCGATGACGAACTGCGCCCGGACGAGTACCGGTCGGTGGTGTTCGACGAGGACTTCGTCCGCGCTGCCCGGCTCCAGGAGTTCTCGGCGGAAGAACGCATGGGCGAACACGCCCGAGCCGTCCGCAGCCGCTCCCTCTGGTCGTCCGGCGGACCCTCCTCCGCGCAGGGGACGAGCACCCCGGGGCGCGGCGCCCGCCAGGGCATGCTCCTCGTGCTGCTCATCGCCACCGCCTTCGCGGTCGCCGTCTACATGGGCCTGCGCAACCCGTACGTCCCGCCGCCCGGCGGCACCGCCGAGCCGCTCAGCAGCGTCGTCGTACCCCTCGCCCCGGCCGAGAAGGTGCCCGGTGGGAAACCCACCGACCTGTACGAGAAGAGCCGGGCGGCCGACTACCGGGTCGGCGCGGCAGGGATCACCCTTCCGGCCCTGCGCCGCACCCAGCACTTCACCGAGGGCCAGGTCGTCGCCGCGCTGTCCATCGCCAAGGACTACCTGGTGCAGTCCTCGCTGGACCCCGACGTGCTGTCCGGGGCCGCCTCACGGCCCGTCCGCGTCCTGCTCGACCCCGGCCAGCTCACCCAGTTCGACCAGAGCATGACCGCGCCCTCCGGGGACGGCCGGTACGCGGCCACCGGCTGGCTCGTCCGCTTCGACCCCGCCGTCGTGCTCGTCGCCGACACCAGGGTCCGGGTCAGCGGCACCCTCGCCTTCCGGGAGCTGACCCCGGAGGTCCTGGAAGTGACCACCGACCACACCTTCGTGTACGCCGTCCGCCCGGTGGGCGGCCCGGCGGCCACCCTCGACGGGGCCTCGCTCTTCACCGTCCGGCGCGAACTGCGGATGCGCTTCGACAGGGAGGACCTCACGGCCCGCCGGACCGAGCTGACCTCCGCCTACGTGCTGGCGGGCCCGCAGGACTGCGCCAGTGACCCCGCGGCGGGCTTCCGCCCGCTGACGGCCGGGTCGGACCCCACCACCGTGGGCCCGCCCGCGACCGATCCGTACACCGACGGCCGCCCCCGGCGCACGGCCGGGCTGTGCGGCGTCCTCGCCCCGGGCGGGACGCCCACGGCGCAGCCGCCGCCCGGGGAACGGACCGTGGAGCCCTCCGGCGCCACGCCGGGGAGCGCGGCCCCCGTCAGCCCTGCTCCGGCCCCGGCCGGGTAGTGCCCTTGCCGTCGGAGCCGCCGTCACCGGCAGCCCCGGTACCCGATCCGGCGCCCGCTCCCGATCCCGCGCCGGTGAACCGGTCGCGGAGCTTGCCGCCCAGGTCGCCCGCGCCGCCGGCGATGTCGCCGACGAGCTTCATCAGCGGGTCCTTGCTGGTGCGCACCGTGTCCGCGTAGTGCGACGCCGACTGGCGGAAGGAGTCGGTCACCGAGGTGTCCTTGTCCTCCTCGCGCCGCGGGTAGTGGCCGTCCATGATCCGCTGGTAGTCCCGGTGCTGGGACCACTTCTTCAGCTCGGCCGCCCGCACGGTCGTGAAGGGGTGGGTGCGCGGCAGCACGTTGAGGATCTTCAGCACGGAGTCGCGCAGGTCCCCGCTCTTCTCGTACTCGTCCGCCTGCTCCAGGAACGCGTCGACGTTCATCTCGTGGAGGTGGTTGCCGCCGGCGATCTTCATGAGGCCGCGCATCGAGGCGTTCAGGTCCTGGCCCACCAGCAGACCGGCCCGGTCGGCGGACAGCTCCGACTTGCGGAACCACTCGCGCAGCGCGGTGACCAGCGCCATGATCGCCACGTTCCCCAGCGGGATCCACGCGACCTTCAGCGCCAGACCCGTCAGGAACAGCAGGATCGTGCGGTACACGGAGTGCCCGGACAGCGCGTGGCCCACCTCGTGGCCCACCACCGCCCGCATCTCCTCCTCGTCGAGCAGCTCCACGAGGCCCGTCGTCACCACGATGATCGGCTCGTCCAGCCCGATGCACATGGCGTTGGGCTTCGGGTCCTGCTGGACGTACATCTGCGGGACCTTCTCCAGGTCCAGGATGTAACAGGCGTCGCGCAACATCCCGTGCAGGTGCGGGAACTGCGTCTCGCCGACCCGCACCGAGTCCGACAGGAAGAGCAGCCGCAGGCTGCGCTCCGGCAGGAGCCCGCTCAGGGTCTTGAACACCGTGTCGAAGCCGCTCAGCTTGCGCAGCGCCACCAGCGCGGAACGGTCCGCGGGGTGCTCGTACGCCCGTGAGGAGATTCCGGGGAACCTCCTGCGATTGCGTGCCGGTGCCTTCTCGAAACCGGTGTCCGTCATAGCGCCTCCCCCTTGATCGGCCTGTGTCGTCTGGCGTCCATCCTCCCCAACGACTGAGTCGGCGTGAGCGTGCCCAGGGGCCCCGCATACGATGTGAGCGAAGTCTCCGCTCGCTCCCCGACTCGATAGGTATCTGCCTGATGAGCCTCTCCACCACCGCCCACAACATGGTCGTTCTCGCATCGGGGGGCGCCGAGCACGGCGGCAACCACGACAGCCTGAACCCCTACCTCACCGGTGGCGCTGCGTTCGTCATCCTGATGCTGATGCTCTGGGTGACCACGCGCCTGAACCGCGACCGCTAAGCCCCTCCGTGGACGCGGCACCGGGCCAGTAGGCTCTGCGCTCATGGGAGAGCAGGAAATGCCTACGGGCCCGGTCAAGCGCCGGCTCGGCGTGATGGGCGGGACATTCGACCCGATCCACCACGGCCACCTCGTGGCCGCCAGCGAAGTCGCCGCGCTGTTCCACCTCGACGAGGTGATGTTCGTACCGACCGGTGAGCCGTGGCAGAAGTCGCAGCGGGCCGTGTCCCCCGCCGAGGACCGTTACCTCATGACGGTGATCGCGACGGCCTCGAACCCCCAGTTCTCGGTGAGCCGAATCGACATCGACCGCGGCGGTCCGACGTACACCATCGACACCCTGCGGGACCTGAGCGCGCTCAACGACGACGCCGACCTGTTCTTCATCACCGGCGCCGATGCCCTCGCCCAGATCCTCACCTGGCGGAACGCCGAGGAACTCTTCTCCCTCGCGCACTTCATCGGAGTGACCCGCCCCGGCCACGTGCTCACCGACGACGGACTGCCCGAAGGCGGCGTCTCCCTCGTCGAGGTCCCCGCGCTGGCCATCTCCTCCACGGACTGCCGAGCCCGGGTCGCCCAGGGCGATCCGGTCTGGTATCTCGTTCCCGACGGTGTGGTGCGCTACATCGACAAGCGTGAGCTGTACCGGGGAGCCTGAGCTTCCGGAAGAGAGGGGCCCGCGGTGAACGACCCACAGGATCCGTACGACCCGTACGCCGCCCAGGAGCAGCAGCTCATCGGCTACGACCCGTACGGCAGACCCGTGTACGGCCCGGTCGCCGCGCGGCCCGCCCCGCCCCCCGACGCCCCTCCTCCGTACGGGTACGAACAGCAGCAGTACCAGCAGTACCAGCATTACGAGCAGGAGCAGCAGTACCGGCAACAGCAGTACCAGCAGCCGTACGGGCAGGAGCAGTACGGGCAACCCGGGTACGAGCAGCCCCGGGACCCCGGGTACGACACCCGGCAGGCGCAACAGTGGATCCCGCAGCAGAGCGCCCCCGAGCAGCCCCACCAACCCCCGTACCCGCCCCCGGAACAGCAGCAGCCGCGGTACGAGGGCGCCCCGCAACCGCCCCCGCAGGTCCCCGAGCCGCGCCGCGAGCAGGTTGGTGCCCCCGCGCCCGGCGCGGACCACGACGACGAGCGGTTCGCCTTCGTCGACCGGCCGGACGAGGACTCCGAGGACGTCATCGACTGGTTGGCCTTCACCGAGAGCCGCACCGAGCGCCGCGAGGAGGCCCGCCGCAGGGGCCGCAACCGCGGGGTCGCGCTGATCGTCGTCCTGTCCCTGTTCGTCGTCGGAGGCGCCGGCTACCTCTGGTACGCGGACCGGCTGCCCTTCCTCGACGGCCCCGACGGGCAACGGAACACCGCGGCGGCCACCGGGGAGCAGAAGCGCGACATCATCGTCGTCCACCTGCACAACACCAAGCGCGGCGGCACCTCCACCGCCCTCCTCGTGGACAACGTCACCACCCGCCGGGGCGCCACCGTCCTGCTGCCCAACACCCTCGGCGTCACGAAGCAGGACGGCACCCCGGCGGCCCTCGGCAAGACCGTCGAGGAGGGGGCCCTCGGCACCCGCGAGTCCCTCGACACCGTCCTCGGCACCCGCATCGGCGGGACCTGGCGCCTGGACACGCCCTTCCTGGAACGCCTCGTCGAGCTGGTCGGCGGCATCGAGACGGACACCGACACCGCGGTCCCGGCCGACGAACAGGCCAGGACCCCGGCCGTCGCGCAGGGCTCGAAGCAGAGCCTCACCGGGGCGATGGCCGTCGCGTACGCCACCCACCGCGGCCCCGGGGAACCGGAGGCCGAACAGTTGGAGCGGACCGGCCGGGTGCTCCTCGCCGTCCTGCGCAAGATTCCCGGCGACCCGAAGTCGGCGGCGACGACCGTGGAGAGCATGGGCCAGATCCTCGACCCCGGACTGGACGCGCAGAACCTCGGGGCGCTCCTGGCGCGGATCGGCGAGCACGCCAAGGTGGGCGCGTACCGCACCGAGGTCCTCGCGGTGAAGCCCGACGGCGGCCTCACCGACGAGGCGAACAAGAGGGTCGTCAAGGAGGTCCTCGGCGGTTCCTTCACCGCGGCCCAACCGGGCGCGGCCCCACGGGTCGGCCTCAGGGACGCCACGGGCGACGAACGGACCGGAACCGCGGCGAAGGCGGCCCTGCTCAACGGCGGCTACGCGTTCGTGGACGGCGGCAAGGCCGACCGGACCGACGCCACCTCGCGGATCACCTACCAGGACGACGCGCAGCGGGACCGGGCGATCGAGGTCGCCAAGACGCTCGGATTGCCGGAAACGGCCGTGAAGAAGGCGGAGAACGCGGTGAACGCGGACGTCGTGGTGACCCTGGGCAAGGACTACAAGGCGTCCTGAGGGCTCCGAGGCCCCCGCGAACCGGCCCTGAGCTGGGCTTCCGTCCGCGCGGAACGTTCTGCGCGGGCGGGGTCGGCGGTACATGAGACCCTTGTAAGGATCTGCCCGTCAACCCGAAAGCATGGCCACGTGACCGCCACGGACCGCTCCATCGAGCTCATCACCGCCGCCGCCCAGGCCGCGGCCGACCGGCTCGCGCACGACATCATCGCGTACGACGTCAGCGACGTGCTGTCGATCACCGACGCCTTCCTCCTCGCCTCCGCGCCGAACGACCGCCAGGTCAAGTCGATCGTGGACGAGATCGAGGAGCAGCTGCTCAAGAAGCTCGGTGCCAAGCCGGTGCGCCGCGAGGGCGACCGCGACGCCCGCTGGATCCTGCTCGACTACGTCGACATCGTCGTCCACGTCCAGCACAGCGAGGAGCGCGTCTTCTACGCGCTGGAGCGCCTGTGGAAGGACTGCCCCGAGATCGAGCTCCCCGAGGACGCCAAGCTCACCATCGGCAAGGCCGAGGAGCACGCCAAGCTGCGCGAGGCGGCCGGCGACGACGAACTGGACGGTGATCTGTTCTGAGCACCAGCACAACGGGCACGACCAGCAGGAAGATCGTCCTCTGGCGGCACGGCCAGACCTCGTGGAACCTGGAACGACGCTTCCAGGGCTCCACGGACATAGAGCTGACCGAGACGGGTGTGGCGCAGGCGCGCCGCGCCGCTCGGCTGCTCGCCTCGCTGCGGCCGGACGCCATCGTCGCCTCCGACCTCCGGCGGGCCGCGGACACGGCCGCCGAACTGGCCGCCGTCACGGGCCTCTCCGTCCAGCACGACGAGGCGCTGCGCGAGACGTACGCCGGCGAGTGGCAGGGCCTCACGCACGACGAGATCCTCGCGAAGTACGGCGAGCAGTACGCCGCCTGGAAGCGCGGCGAGCCCGTCCGCCGCGGCGGCGGTGAACTGGAGACCGAGGTCGCCGACCGCGCCGCGCCGGTGGTGCTGCGCCACGCCGACGCGCTGCCCGAGGGCGGCACGCTCGTGGTCGTCAGTCACGGCGGCACCATCCGTACGACGATCGGCCGCCTGCTCGGCCTGGAGGCGTACTACTGGGAGGGTCTCGGCGGGCTCTCCAACTGCTGTTGGTCCGTCCTCGGCGAAGGCGCGCGGGGCTGGCGACTGATGGAGCACAACGCCGGCACGCTGCCGGAACCGGTGCTCGGCGACGACGACTGAGCCCGCGCGGAGCCCGGCCGGACGCGTCGGAACGGGCCTCCCACCCGGATTTCACTTTCCGGCTGGTCACAGGCTAGAGTTCTTCTTGTTCGCAGCGAAGAACACCGGAAACGGGGGGAACGCGGCGGAGAGCGGGGCTATAGCTCAGTTGGTAGAGCGCCTGCATGGCATGCAGGAGGTCTGGAGTTCAATTCTCCATAGCTCCACAATCAGGATCCCGTCCCCAACAGGGGGCGGGATCCTTGCGTTTGTTCCTTTTGCGACGGCTGCCCCCGTCGGCACCGGCATGGCAGAATCGGACGGCCGGAGGGGGTCACGACGGCCCGACGCGGGAGGGAGTCGCTGACGGATGGGTGCACACCGGCGGCGGTGCGACTGGTGCGACAACGGCACGCCGATCGTGCGGGACATGGAACCGGTCAACCACGACTACCAGTACTGGTGCGAGGAATGCGCACGGGCGCTGATCATAAAAGGCGACCCGATCGAGACGTACCGGGAGCTCGAAGGGGAACCGATCTACGGGCGGCTGCTCGACGAGCACTGCACGTTGAAGCGGTTCTACCAGTTCGCGCGAGCCTGACGGGCCCGACGAGAAGGTAGCGAGAAGGCGGCGATACACCTCAAAACGGACATGGCCCGCAGTCGGCGGAAACCGATTTTTGGACCAGGGCCATGACCGTGTAATGTTTGGGACGTCGCCAAGGGGAACCGGCAAGGGAAACCGAAGCGGCAAGCAGTACGGCAGTACAAGGGGCTATAGCTCAGTTGGTAGAGCGCCTGCATGGCATGCAGGAGGTCTGGAGTTCAATTCTCCATAGCTCCACAGTGAAGAAGCGGGCCACCCCGATCGGGTGGCCCGCTTCTCGTTGTGCCCGCTCCCGTTGTGCCCGCGGCCCCGTCGCGTGCCCGCCGCTCGGAACGGCAGAGCGGCCGCGGGAGCCGCTGCGGTACCCTGACGCCATGCGTGCCGTACGCCTTCTGCTTACCGAGCCGCGCTGATCAGTACCGACCCATCGAGCACCACGGATGCGGTCGGCATCGGCGCGGCGTCCCCTCCTGTGCGAGGGGCTTTTTCGTTTGGGCAGGCAGAGACGGCAGAGACGATCGATGGAGCTTCAGAAATCATGAGCGAGACGAACACCCCGGCCCCCGAGGCGGCCGAGGGGCACCGTTACACGGCTGCCATGGCCGCCGACATCGAGGCACGCTGGCAGGACGTATGGGACGCGGAGGGCACGTACGAGGCCCCGAACCCGACCGGTGACCTGGCCGGAGACCCCACCGTGGTCGCGCGGCCCAAGAAGTTCATCATGGACATGTTCCCGTACCCGTCCGGTGCGGGCCTGCACGTCGGCCACCCGCTCGGGTACATCGCCACCGACGTCTTCGCCCGCCACCAGCGGATGACCGGCCACAACGTCCTGCACACCCTGGGCTTCGACGCCTTCGGCCTGCCGGCCGAGCAGTACGCCGTGCAGACCGGCACACACCCGCGCGTGTCCACCGAGGCGAACATCGAGAACATGAAGGTCCAGCTGCGCCGCCTGGGCCTGGGGCACGACAAGCGCCGCTCGTTCGCGACGATCGACCCCGACTACTACAAGTGGACGCAGTGGATCTTCCTGCAGATCTACAACTCCTTCTACGACACCGACGCGCAGCAGGCCCGCCCGATCACCGAGCTGGTCGCCGCCTTCGAGGACGGCAGCCGTGAGGTACCCGGCGGCAGCGCCTGGGCCGAGCTGACCGCTGCCGAGCGGGCCGACGTGCTGAACGGCTTCCGGCTGGCCTACGCCTCCGACGCGCCGGTCAACTGGTGCCCCGGGCTGGGCACCGTACTGGCCAACGAGGAGGTCACCGCGGACGGCCGCTCCGAGCGCGGCAACTTCCCCGTCTTCAAGGCCAGGCTGAGCCAGTGGAACATGCGGATCACCGCGTACGCGGACCGCCTGCTGGACGACCTGGACGCGCTGGACTGGCCCGAGGCCATCAAGCTGCAGCAGCGGAACTGGATCGGCCGCAGCGAGGGCGCGCGCGTCGACTTCGCCGTCGGCGACGCCGGCGCGATCACCGTCTTCACCACCCGCCCGGACACCCTGTTCGGCGCGACCTACATGGTCCTGGCGCCCGAACACGAGCTGGTCTCCGCCGTCGTCCCGGCCGCCTGGCCCGAGGGCACCCACCCGGTGTGGACCGGCGGCTGGGCCACCCCCACCGAGGCCGTCGACGCCTACCGCAAGCAGGCCGCCTCGAAGTCGGACGTCGAGCGGCAGGCCGAGGCCAAGGACAAGACCGGCGTCTTCACCGGCGCGTACGCGACCAACCCGGTCAGCGGCGAGCAGGTCCCGGTCTTCATCGCCGACTACGTACTGATGGGCTACGGCACCGGCGCGATCATGGCCGTCCCCGCCCACGACAGCCGCGACTTCGAGTTCGCGCGCGCCTTCGAGCTGCCGATGCGCTGCGTCGTCCAGCCGACGGACGGCCGGGGCACCGACCCGGCCGAGTGGGACGCCGCGTTCGTCTCGCACGACGCCGCGCTGGTCAACTCCGCCGGCGAGGGCATCTCCCTGGACGGCCTGGGCGTCGTCGAGGCCAAGGCCGCCATCACCGACTGGCTGGCCGACCGCGGCATCGGTGAGGGCACCGTCAACTTCCGTCTGCGCGACTGGCTGTTCAGCCGCCAGCGCTACTGGGGCGAGCCCTTCCCGATCGTCTACGACGAGGACGGCGTCGCCCACGCGCTGCCCGCGTCGATGCTGCCGCTGGAACTGCCCGAGGTCGAGGACTACTCGCCGCGCACCTTCGAGCCGGACGACGCCGCCTCCAAGCCCGAGACGCCGCTGTCGCGCAACGAGGACTGGGTCAACGTCGAGCTGGACCTGGGCGACGGGGCGGGCGTCAAGCGCTACCGCCGCGAGACCAACACCATGCCGAACTGGGCCGGCTCCTGCTGGTACGAGCTGCGCTACCTGGACCCGCACAACGCGGACGCGCTGGTCGACCCGGAGATCGAGCAGTACTGGATGGGCCCGCGCGACGGCGCCCCGCACGGCGGCGTCGACCTGTACGTCGGCGGCGCCGAGCACGCCGTGCTGCACCTGCTGTACGCCCGCTTCTGGTCGAAGGTCCTGTTCGACCTGGGCCACGTCTCCTCCGTGGAGCCGTTCCACAAGCTGTTCAACCAGGGCATGATCCAGGCGTACGCGTACACCGACTCGCGCGGTGTGTACGTCCCGGCGGCCGAGGTCGAGGAGCGCGACGGCGGCTGGTTCCACCAGGGCGAGCCCGTCAAGCGCGAGCACGGCAAGATGGGCAAGTCCCTGAAGAACGCCGTCACGCCCGACGAGATGTGCGAGGAGTACGGCGCGGACACCCTGCGCCTGTACGAGATGGCCATGGGTCCCCTGGACGTCTCGCGCCCGTGGGACACCCGCGCCGTCGTCGGCCAGTACCGGCTGCTGCAGCGCCTGTGGCGCAACGTGGTGGACGAGGAGACCGGTGAGGTCACCGTCGTCGACGCGGAGCCGGGCGAGGACACCCTGCGGGCGCTGCACAAGGCGATCGACGGGGCCGGCGCGGACATGGCGGCGCTGCGGTTCAACACGGCCATCGCCAAGATCACCGAGCTGAACAACTTCCTGACGAAGGCGGGCCGCCCGCTGGAGCGCTCCGTCGCCGAGCGGCTGGTGCTGCTGGTCGCGCCGCTGGCCCCGCACATCGCGGAGGAGCTGTGGCACCGCCTGGGCCACAGCGACTCGGTGGTCCACCAGGACTTCCCGGTCGCGGACCCGGCGTACGTCGTGGACGACACCGTCACCTGCGTCGTCCAGGTCAAGGGCAAGGTCAAGGCGCGCCTGGAGGTGCCGCCCACGATCTCCGAGGCGGACCTGGAGCAGCTGGCCGTCACCGACGCGGGCGTGGTCGCCGCGCTGGGCGGCGCGGAGATCCGCAAGGTGATCGTGCGGGCGCCGAAGCTGGTGAACATCGTCATCTGAGGACGGCCCCCCGGTGTGGGGGACATCCCGTAAGGGCAGGTTGGGGGTTCCGCGGGAACCCCCGACCTGCCCTTGGCGTTTACGGTGGAGGGAAGTGATTCGGCGGAGGAAGGGAACCTCATGGAGGTGGGCGCTTTGATCATCTTTGCCCTGTTGGTGCTGTTCGCCTTCTTGGGGCTGGGTGCCTGGGCCACCGTGAAGGTGGTGGGCGCGGCGAAGCGCGGCGTGGACCGTACGATCACGCAGGCCCGCAGGACGGTCGAGGACACGACCCTGAGGGCGAAGAGCTTCGGCCAGGTCGGGGTCACGGGGGCATTGGCGCAACTGCGGCTGGACCTGCGCAACTCCATGCGGGCCACGCAGCAGGCGCTGTACCAGGGCGTGCAGGTGGACAGCTCGCTGAAGGAGTCGATCGGCCTCTTCGAGCGGCTCAGCGCCCACGGGTACGAGCTGGACGACGAACTGAAGCGGCTGGAGCACGACCCGGACCGCAAGCGCATCGAGGAGAGCCTTCCTGACCTCCGGGAACGCACCGCCAAGATCACGCAGGCCGCGGACTCGCTGCGGTGGGCCGCACGGGATCGTGCCCGTCGGTTCGCCGAGGACGACCTGGACCTGCTGTCGGCCCAGATCGGGGTCGAATCGGACGCCCTGCGTGACTGGTCCCCGGAATCCGTCGACGAACTGGCGGCCGCCGCGGCCGCGTGGGACGCGCAGCAGGCCGGGGCCGGGTCCGGGTCCGGGGCTGGATCCGGTGCCGGTGCCGGTGCCGGTGCGCAGGGGGCGCCTGGTTCGCAGGCGCCTTCCGGGTGGACGGCCCGCGAGGCGCAGCCGCAGCCCGCCGCGCTGAATCCGCCGACGCCGGAGGTGCGGTACCCGTGGCAGAAGACCCCGAGGCCCGAGGCGACCACCTGAGGGGTGGGGCGGGGCATTTCGTAGGGTTCGGGCCGTCATCGTGGTGGGCCGGCCAGGCGTTTTCGTGGGGCCGGGCCCGGTGTTTTCGTGGGGCCCGGACCTGGTGTTCTTCGTGAGCCGAGGGGCCGGGCTGCCGGATCGCCCCCGGTGGCGGTAACCTCCGGCTCATGTCCCGCCATGTCGCGATCATCACCGATTCCACGGCCTATCTGCCCCCACCGGCGATGGCGCGGCACGGGATCAGCTCCGTCCCCCTGACCGTGGTCCTGGGAGGCGAGGCCCTGGAAGAGGGCACCGAGATCTCGGCGCGCAGCCTCGCCGTCGCCCTGCAGAAGCGTCGTTCCGTCACGACCTCCAGGCCGGGCCCGGAGGAGTTCGTGCGCGCTTACCAGGCCGCCGCCGACGCCGGTGCGACCGGCATCGTCAGCCTCCACCTCTCCGCCGAGTTCTCCGGCACCTACGACGCCGCGGTGGTCGCGGCGAGGACGGCGCCGGTGCCGGTGCGGGTCGTCGACACCGGCATGGTCGCGATGGCCCTCGGCTTCTGCGCCCTCGCCGCCGCCGAAACGGCCGAGGCCGGTGGTTCCGCGGACGAGGCCGTCGCCGCCGCGGAGAAGCGCGCCGCGGAGATGTCGGCGTACTTCTACGTGGACACCCTCGACTACCTCCGCCGCGGCGGCCGGATCGGGGCCGCTCAGGCCCTCCTCGGCTCGGCTCTGGCGGTCAAGCCGCTGCTGACGCTGGACGGCGGGCGCATCGAGATGCTGGAGAAGGTACGCACGGCCTCCAAGGCCATCGCGCGGCTGGAGGAACTGGCCGTCGAGCGGGCCGGTTCGCGAAGCGTCGATGTCGCCGTGCACCACCTGGCGGCCCCCGAACGAGCGGAGAAGCTCGCCCAGCGGCTTCGGGAACGGATCCCCGGGCTGGTCGAGCTGCACGTCAGCGAGGTCGGCGCGGTCATCGGAGCACACACCGGGCCGGGTCTGTTGGCGGCGGTCGTTTCGCCGCGCTGAGGCGGGTGCGGGTGCGGGATCCGGGACCTGTCACCGGGACGGGTGGTCGAGTTATCCACAACGTGCTTGTTCTCCACTGGAATTGAAGGCTCCGAGCGGGGATCGGGACGCGCCCCTAGCGTCGTGGCATGACTCTGCGATCGCGCTCCACGCGCCACTTCGAAGCCTCCGTCGCCACTGCCGGCCCCGGCAGGCCGCGCCGTTCCGACGGCCGTCTGCGGGACCGTCGTCGCGTTCATCCGGATCCCGACCGCCTGCGGCGCCGGGCCGAGGCGCTGCTGTCCGCCGGCGCAGCCGCGGGCGGGCGGGAACGCGGAGGCGGACGGGAACGAGGGGATGGGCGGGCGGCCGATCCGCCGCCGCCCGACATCCGTGGAGGTACGGCCGAGTTCGGGGTGCGCGGGACGCGGGCCGCGGGCGGTGGGCTCGGAGCGGGGGGTGTGCGTGCCGAATCCGAGGCATCGGGTGCACCGGGTGATCCCGGTGACTCGGGGAAGGGCGCCGGTGGGTCGACGGGGCCGGCCGGGCGGTGGCTCGCCGTGCGGGAGCGGCTGCCCGTGTGGGTGCAGGCCCGTTGCGGGGTGGAGCGGCGCACGGTGGCGGCCGTTGCCGTCGTGCTGGTCGCGGCGGTCGGGTTCGCCGCCCAGCAGTACTGGTCGGGCCGGCCGCAGCCGGTGACGGCGCCCGCGGTGATCACCCCGGCACCCGCACCGGCTCCCGGCCCGGCGCCGGCGCCGGGGTCCGGTGCCGCCGCCGGGTCGGGCGGGCGCATCGTGGTGGACGTCGGGGGCAAGGTCCGGGATCCCGGCGTGCGGAGGCTGCCCGCCGGCTCACGGGTGGAGGATGCGCTGGCGGCCGCCGGGGGAGTGCGGCCGGGCGCCGACACCACCGGGCTCAATCGGGCCCGGATCCTCGTGGACGGCGAGCAGGTGCTCGTGGGGACACCGCCGCAGCAGGCACCGGTCGGGGGCGCTCCGGGTGCGGGGGCCGGTCCGGGTTCGGGTGCCGTGCCGTTGAGCCTCGCCACTGCGACCGTCGAGCAGTTGGACGGGCTGCCCGGGGTGGGCCCGGTACTGGCCCGGCACATCGTCGACTTCCGTACCGCCCGGGGCGGAATCCGGGCCGTGGAGGAACTCCGGCAGGTCAACGGCATCGGTGAGCGTCGCTTCGCCGACCTGCGCCCCTTGGTGCGGCCGTGAACACCCCGGACGGGCGCGGCGCCGGCGGCAGTGGCCCCGGGAGGGGCGCGGGCGAAGCCTCCGGGTTCGTGGGGCGCGGGCGGCGGTCGGTGGCGCCGGAGCCGGTCCCGGGGGTCATGGCTCGCCGGCTCGGCGGGAACCGCGCCGCGGGGGCGGGGCCCCGGGTGGCCGGGGTGAGCCCGCCCGTGAGCCGGTCCGTGGGGGTAGGTGGGGGTGGGGCGGGTCGTCGCGGGTCCGGTGGGCATGGCGAGGGGGTCCGGCCGGTGGACCTGCGGCTCGTCGTGCCCGCTCTGGGCGCCTGGGCGGCGGCGGCAGCGGCCCTCGTGGCCCCGGGCCCGCGGACCGCCGCCGGGGTGGGGCTCGCGGTGGTCGCGGCCGGGGCGCTGCTGTCGGCCGGGGCCCGCGGAACCAGGCTCCTGTGGCGGGTCGGCGTGACCGCGGCCGCCACCCTGCTCTGCGCGGCCGCCGGGGCGGGGGTGGCCGGGCTGGAACGGGCCGAGGCGCGGGCGGGACCCCTTCCCCGGCTCGCCGGGGCGCACGCCCGGGTCCTCACGGAGCTCACCGTCGGCTCGGACCCCCGGGAGGCCCGCACGGGAACCGGGCCGCCCGTGGTGGTGCTGGACGCCGTGGCCACCCGGGTGACGGGCCCCGACGGCAGGGAGAGCCGGATCCGGACCCCGGTGCGGGTGCTCGCCGCGCACCCCGGATGGGCCCGGCTGCTGCCCTCCACCCGGGTCGCGGTGGTGGCCCGCCTCGCCCCCTCCCGCAGCGGGGAACGGGCCGTGGCGCTGGTCCGCCCGGCGGGCGACACACCGCCCCGGGTCACGGCCGGCCCGGACACCGCGCAGCGCATCGCCGCGGCCCTGCGCGTCGGCCTGCGCGACGCCACCGAGGGGCTCGCGCCGGACGCCAGGGCCCTGCTGCCCGGCCTGGTGGTCGGTGACACCTCCAGGGTCCCGCCCGACCTGCACGACGCGTTCCGGGCCACGGACCTGCTGCACCTGCTCGCCGTCTCCGGGGCGAACCTGACCGTCGTGCTGTACCTGCTCATCGGGCCCCCGGCCCGCGCGCAGCACGTCGAGCGGCGGGGACTGGCGCCCCGCCTGGGGCTGTCGCTCAGGGCCACCGCGGTGGGCGGGGCGGCCCTGACCCTGGCCTTCGTCGTGGTCTGTCGCCCCGAGCCGAGCGTGCTGCGCGCCGCCGCCTGCGGGGGGATCACCCTGCTGGCCCTCGCCACCGGGCGGCGCAGGTCCCTGATCCCCGCGCTGGCCGGGGCCGTCCTGTTGCTGGTGCTGTACGACCCGTGGCTGGCCCGCAGTGCCGGATTCCTGCTGTCGGTCCTGGCCACCGG
Source organism: Streptomyces sp. NPDC057939 (assembly GCF_042887545.1). NCBI lineage: Bacteria > Bacillati > Actinomycetota > Actinomycetes > Kitasatosporales > Streptomycetaceae > Streptomyces > Streptomyces sp. NPDC057939. The sequence continues at coordinate 22,858 of NZ_JBHVPG010000061.1, read as the reverse complement.
GTCGCTGCTCACGCTCGGGCCCCGCTGGAGCGAAGCCCTGCGGCGACGCGGGACGCGGCCCCGATTCGCCGACGCGCTGGGAGCCGCCGCGGCGGCGCAGGCCGTGTGCGCCCCCGTCGTCGTCGTGCTCTCCGCCCGGGTGAGCCTCGTCGCCGTGCCGTGCAACCTGCTGGCGGAACTCGCGGCCGGCCCGGCGACGGTACTGGGCTTCGCGGTCCTCGCCACGGCTCCGTGGTGCATGCCGCTGGCGGAGCTGCTCGCCCGGTGCGCGGCAGTGCCCGCCGGGTGGATCGCCGCGGTCGCGCGGGCCGGGGCGCGGCTGCCGGGGGCGGAGCTGCCCTGGCCGGGCGGGCCGGGCGGAGCCCTGCTGCTGGTTGCCGCGACGGCGGCCCTCGTGGGACTCGGCGTCAGGTTCGGCCGGCGGCGGGGTGTGTGCGCCGCCTTCGCCGTGGTGCTGCTGATCGCCGTACTGCGGCCGCCGCAGCTGATCCGTACGTTCACCGGCTGGCCGCCGCCCGACTGGAGCTACGTGCAGTGCGCCGTGGGTCAGGGCGACGCCGCCGTGCTCGCCGTCGCTCCGGGCTCCGCCGTCGTGGTGGACGCGGGGCCCGAGCCCGGGCCGGTGGACGCCTGCCTGCGGACCCTGGGTGTGAATCGCGTCCCACTCCTGCTCCTGACGCACTTCCACGCGGACCACGTGGGAGGGCTCCGGGGGGTGCTGCGGGGCCGGTCCGTGGGTGTGATTCAAACCACCACAGTGCGGGAGCCTCCCGGGCAGGCGGCGTTCGTCGGGCGGGTCGCGGCGGCCGCCGGGGTGCCCGTCGCGCAAGCCGTGGCGGGGGAGCGGAGGAAGGCCGGAAGAGTGGAGTGGCAGGTGCTGTGGCCGTCGGCGGCCGGCCCTCCGCCCGAGGGGGCCAACGACGCGAGCGTCGCCCTCCTGGTGCGCACCTCCGGGCTGACGTTCCTGCTGCTGGGAGACCTCGAACCGCCTTCCCAGGAAGCCCTCTTGAGGGAACATCCGGAACTGGGGCCGGTGGACGTGCTGAAGGTCGCCCACCACGGTTCGGCACGCCAGGACCCCGCCCTCCACGACCGGGTGCGACCGCGGCTCGCGATCGTTCCTGTCGGCGCCGGGAACCGCTACGGCCACCCGGCGCCGGGCATGCTGGCCCGGCTGAGGGCCCGCGGCACGACCGTCCTGCGCACCGATACCGACGGTTCGATCGCGGTCTTCGGCAGCGGTCCCCGGATGAGGGCGTTTCCGGCCGGCCGACGTCGGAACGGGGCCGGGCATACCGGGCGCGACCATTCTGTTTGCCCACAACCCGGCAGCATGATCGAATGCCTCTTCGCCGCAACGGTCCAAGTCCACACAGCACGGGGGTGCGTCAACCATGTTCGGTCGCCGACGGGGGATGGAGTCGGCCGGAAGCGTCGACTCGCAGAGAACCGCGACGCTCACACTGCCGCCGACCGCGCGGTTGTTGAGCTGTCGGGTCCTCGACACGGTCCACCAACCCATCCGGCAAGCCAAGTTCGAGGTCACCGATCCGATCGGCAGACGGGTCGTCAGCGGCGAGACCGATCCGTACGGAGGGTTCACCGCGGCCATGCCGGAGGGCGAGTACCGGCTCTCGGTGACCGCCGAGGGGTACGCGCCGTTCCACGGGGCGACGCTCGTGGGCGACCCGGCGCAGCTCGGCACCGCGGAGATCATCCTGGACGCGGTGGAACCGCCGCGGCTGCCGCAGCCCGGGCACTGGGAGCTCGATCCGTCGCACTCCTCGATCGGCTTCGCCGCCCGGCACATCGGCTTCGCCCGCATCCACGGCCGCTTCAACACCTTCGCGGGCGCGGTCCGGATCGCGGACCGCATGGAGGAGTCCTCCATGCACGTCATCATCGACGCGGCGAGCATCGACACCGGAATGCGCCTGCGGGACGACCACCTGCGGTCCGCGGACTTCCTCGACGCCGCCCGGCACCCGACGGTGGAGTTCTACAGCGAGCGGTTCATCCACCGCTCCGGCAGCCGCTGGGCGGTCGCCGGCGCCCTCACCCTCCACGGCGTCAGTCGTTCCGTCACCCTGGACACCCAGTACCTGGGCCACGGCACGGGCCTGGAGGGCGAGCCGAGGGCCGCCTGCCGGGCCACGGCCGAGCTGAACCGCGAGGACTTCGCGCTCAACTGGCAGTCGATGCTGGCGGCCGGCGTCGCGGCGATCGGCGCGAGCGTGGAAGTGTCGCTGGACGTGCAGATCGTCCACAAGGCCTGACACCGCGCCCCCGGGGCCCGGACGGGCCGGGGCGGGCGTCAGGGGGCTTCGAGCCAGCCCTCGTACTCGGCGGCGAGGTCGTCCAGGGAGGCGGCGTCGAGCCGTTCCTGCGGGTCCTCCACGACCACCAGCCACTGGGCGTCCTCGGCGTCGTCCTCACCGGCGAGGGCGTCGCGCACCAGTTGGGGTTCTTCGGGCAGGCCGAAGCGGTCGACGGCCTCCTGGGCCACCTCTTCGGCGGCGTCGCGGTCCGGGAGGACCAGTACATGTCGCTCGTTCACCCGACCATTCTCGGGTACCGGACGAGGGGGACTGTCGGCGCGGCGTGGGATGCTGGAGCCGATGGCCACCAGGAAGAACTCAACCGACGACCTGCTCGCCCCGCTCACCCTCGCGGTGGGGCAGGAGGACCTGCTGCTCGACCGTGTCGTACGGGACGTGGTGACGGCGGCCCGCGCGGCCGACGCCGACACGGACGTGCGGGACCTCACCTCCGACCAGCTCCAGCCCGGCACGCTGGCCGAGCTGACCAGCCCCTCGCTCTTCTCCGAGCGCAAGGTCCTGATCGTGCGCAACGCGCAGGACCTCGGGGCGGACACCGTCAAGGAGGTCAAGGCCTACCTCGGCGCACCGTACGAGGAGATCACCCTCGTCCTCCTCCACGCCGGCGGCGTCAAGGGCAAGGGTCTGCTCGACGCGGCACGGAAGGCGGGTGGCCGGGAGGTCGCCTGCCCGAAGATGACGAAGGCGGCGGACCGGCTGTCGTTCGTGCGGGGAGAGTTCCGGACGCTGGGGCGCTCCGCGACCCCCGAGGCCTGCCAGACGTTGGTCGACGCCATCGGCAGCGACCTGCGGGAACTGGCGAGCGCGGCGGCGCAGCTGTGCGCGGACGTCGAGGGCACCATCGACGAAGCCGTGGTCGGCCGTTACTACACCGGCCGGGCCGAGGCCTCCAGCTTCACCGTCGCGGACCGGGCGGTCGAGGGGCGTGCGGCGGAAGCGCTCGAAGCGCTGCGCTGGTCCCTCTCGACGGGGGTCGCGCCGGTCCTGATCACCAGTGCGCTGGCCCAGGCGGTCCGGGCGATCGGCAAGCTGGCCTCCGCGCCCCGCGGGGCCCGCCCCGGCGACCTCGCCCGTGACCTCGGCATGCCGCCGTGGAAGATCGACCGGGTCCGGCAGCAGATGCGGGGCTGGTCGGCGGACGCCGTCTCCGACGCGCTGCGCGCGGTCGCCGCGGCCGACGCCGGCGTGAAGGGCGGGGGAGACGACCCCGAGTACGCCCTGGAAAAGGCGGTCGTGGCGGTGGCCCGCGCGGCCCGCCCGGCCCGTCGTTAGGGCCTGTCGCCACACTCCCGCCGTGGCCCCGAGGGCGGCCTCGCGGCGCGTCTCGGTGCCTGCCCTCGGCGTGCCGGGCGTAGGGCCGCGCACCGGCCCCGTATCGCGCCTCCGCCCGGGGGCGGCGAGAGCCCGCGCCGAACGTCGCGGGCCAGCGGACGGCCATTCGGCGACAGGACCCGGAGCCCGCGCGGGGGCGCCCGCGTCGGACCCCGCATCGCGCCCCGCGGCGACACAGCTCCGCGGTGATACCCCCCTGCGGCGGCGGGCCCCGTCCCCGCGCGGGCCGCAGCCGCCGGGCGGCAGGACCGGTAGGGCGGGCCGGCCACGCCGCGGGCCCTACACGCCGCGGGCTCGACACGCACGGGGCGGCCCCACCGGTGGGAACGCGCGAGGTGCGAAGCGCGACGCGTTCCGGGCAACGCGAAGGCCCCGGGCTCCGTCCTGGGGAAGGGCGGAGGCCCGGGGCCTTCGGTCACTGCCTTGGTTGCGCCGCACCCGCGTGGCGAACGCAGGCCGCGTGCGGCGCGGTGTGCCGGTACGGAGCGGGAGAGAGGGCCCGCTGGGTCCCTACCGGCGATTCACATCGAGAGCTCAGCCCTGGAGGGAGGCAACCTTGGAGGCCAGCGCCGACTTCTTGTTGGCGGCGGCGTTCTTGTGGATGACACCCTTCGAGACAGCCTTGTCGAGCGCACGCGCGGCGGCGCGAGAAGCCACGGTGGCCTTCTCGGCGTCACCGGCGACGACGGCCTCGCGGGCCTTGCGGATCGCGGTCTTGAGCGAGGACTTGACGGCCTTGTTGCGCAGGCGCGCCTTCTCGTTCGTCTTGTTCCGCTTGATCTGGGACTTGATGTTCGCCACGAAAGAGCCTTTTCAGGTTCAGAGTTTTGTTCTTCGGATTGCGTCCCGCAGCTGAGAGGGCATACGAGACACAGCTGCCCAGGCTACCAGGCACGTTCCGACCGGCCCAAACCGAGCGCACTGCCCCGTCCATGGGACCATGGGAGTCTGCGTACAGATCCCACATCGCGCCGACGAGGCGACGAGAGCAGACTTCGCTTCAGACAACGCTTCCGACTGCGACCGAGAATCAGGACACTGCGTGCCCGCGATCCCCAGCCACGTGCCCGAGCCGAGCCGTACCGACCCGGCGCTGATCCGCAACTTCTGCATCATCGCGCACATCGACCACGGCAAGTCGACGCTCGCCGACCGGATGCTCCAGCTCACCGGTGTCGTCGACCAGCGGCAGATGCGCGCCCAGTACCTCGACCGCATGGACATCGAGCGTGAGCGCGGCATCACGATCAAGTCGCAGGCGGTCCGTCTGCCCTGGTCGCCCACGGAGGGCGAGGGCAAGGGCACCACGCACATCCTGAACATGATCGACACGCCCGGTCACGTCGACTTCACCTACGAGGTCTCGCGCTCGCTGGCGGCCTGCGAGGGCACGGTCCTGCTCGTGGACGCCGCCCAGGGCATCGAGGCGCAGACCCTCGCCAACCTGTACCTGGCGATGGAGAAGGACCTGGCGATCGTCCCGGTCCTGAACAAGATCGACCTGCCGGCCGCCCAGCCGGAGAAGTTCGCGGAGGAGCTCGCGAACCTGGTCGGTTGCCAGCCGGAGGACGTGCTGCGCGTCTCGGCGAAGACCGGTCTCGGCGTCGACGCGCTGCTGGACAAGATCGTCGCCACGGTGCCGGCCCCGGTCGGACCCAAGGACGCCCCGGCCCGCGCCATGATCTTCGACTCGGTCTACGACTCGTACCGCGGTGTCGTGACGTACGTCCGTGTCGTCGACGGCCAGCTCAACAAGCGCGAGCGCATCCGGATGATGTCCACCGGCGCCACGCACGAGCTGCTGGAGATCGGCGTCTCCTCCCCGGAGATGACCCCGGCCGACGGCATCGGCGTCGGCGAGGTGGGCTACATCATCACCGGCGTGAAGGACGTCCGTCAGTCCAAGGTCGGTGACACCATCACCAGCCTGCACAACGGCGCGACCGAGGCCCTCGGCGGCTACAAGGACCCGCGTCCGATGGTCTTCTCGGGCCTGTACCCGCTCGACGGCTCGGACTACCCGGACCTGCGCGAGGCCCTGGACAAGCTCCAGCTCAACGACGCCGCGCTCGTCTACGAGCCGGAGACCTCCGCGGCCCTCGGCTTCGGCTTCCGCGTCGGCTTCCTCGGCCTGCTGCACCTGGACGTGGTGCGCGAGCGCCTGGAGCGCGAGTTCGGGCTCGACCTGATCGCCACCGCGCCGAACGTGGTCTACCGCGTGGTCCTGGAGGACGGCAAGGAAGTCAGCGTCACCAACCCGAGCGAGTTCCCCGAGGGCAAGATCTCGGACGTGTTCGAGCCGGTCGTACGGGCCACCGTGCTCGCGCCCACCGAGTTCATCGGCGCGATCATGGAGCTCTGCCAGACCCGCCGAGGCACGCTGCTCGGCATGGACTACCTCTCCGAGGACCGGGTCGAGATCCGCTACACCCTCCCCCTCGCGGAGATCGTCTTCGACTTCTTCGACCAGCTGAAGTCCAAGACGCGCGGCTACGCCTCCCTCGACTACGAGCCCACCGGCGAGCAGTCCGGCAGCCTGGTCAAGGTCGACATCCTGCTGCACGGCGACAAGGTCGACGCCTTCTCCGCCGTCACGCACAAGGACGCCGCCTACGCCTACGGCGTGCGCCTGGTCGCCAAGCTGCGCGAGCTCATCCCGCGGCAGGCCTTCGAGGTGCCGATCCAGGCCGCGGTCGGCTCCCGCGTCATCGCCCGCGAGACGATCCGCGCCATCCGCAAGGACGTCCTCGCCAAGTGCTACGGCGGTGACATCTCCCGTAAGCGGAAGCTGCTGGAGAAGCAGAAGGAAGGCAAGAAGCGGATGAAGATGGTCGGCTCCGTGGAGGTCCCGCAGGAGGCCTTCATCGCCGTCCTCTCCAGCGACGAGTCCGGCGGCAAGAAGAAGTAGCGGTACCGGCCGCGGCCACGCGTGGCGGCCAAGGGAACACCAAGGGCGGGTCAAGAAGCGGCATCGCCCAAGTCGTACGAAACGGGCCCACATGCACACGCATGGGGGCCCGTTTCGTTATGAAGCGGCCGCTCGCGGGCTCTTACGTGCCGGCCACGCGGCCTCTAGTCTGATCACTGCTCCATGGTTACTCGCCAGTTCTATTGCGCCAGTCGAACCGCCATCCGCACGGGTGGCGGCTGCACCCCGCCAGTCCCAAGCGCCCCACGCCCACGCCCTGCCGCGTGGACCCGGTCCGGAGGATGTCGTGAGCGACACACAGACCATGATCGAGAACCGTCCGCCCTCCGTGGCGGCCCTCTTCCTTGACCGCGTCGCCGCAACGCCGAACAGGGAGGCCTACCGCTTCCCCGTGCCGGCCGCCGGCCCCGAGGGCGGACCCGACGACTGGAAGTCGCTCAGCTGGGGACAGGCCGCGGAACGCGTCTTCGGCATCGCCGCCGGGCTGATCGCCCTGGGCATCCAGCCGGAGCAGCGGGTCGCCCTCGCCTCCAACACCCGGGTCGAGTGGATCCTCGCCGACCTCGGAGTGATGTGCGCGGGCGGCGCCGTCACCACGATCTACCCCAGCACCAACGCGGAGGAGTCGGCGTACATCCTCGCGGACTCCGAGAGCCACGTGCTGATCGCCGAGGACGGCACGCAGTTGGCGAAGGCGCGCGAGCGCCGCGCCGACCTGCCGCACCTCGCCCACGTCGTCGTGCTGGAGGCCGCCGACGCGGTCGCCGCCGACGGCGACCCCGAGGGTTGGGTGCTCTCGCTCGCCGACCTGGAGGCGCGCGGCGCGGAGTACCTCGCCAAGCACCCCGAGGCGGTCAAGCAGCGGATCGCGGACATCACCGCCGACCAGCTCGCCACCCTGATCTACACCTCCGGCACCACCGGCCGTCCCAAGGGCGTCCGACTGCCGCACGACAACTGGTCGTACATGGCCAAGGCCACCGTCGCCACCGGCCTGATCACCGCGGACGACGTCCAGTACCTGTGGCTGCCGCTGGCCCACGTCTTCGGCAAGGTGCTCACCTCCGGCCAGATCGAGGTCGGGCACGTCACCGCCGTCGACGGACGCATCGACAAGATCATCGAGAACCTGCCGATCGTCCAGCCGACCTACATGGCGGCCGTCCCGCGCATCTTCGAGAAGGTCTACAACGGTGTCGCGGCCAAGGCCCGGGCGGGCGGCGGCGCCAAGTACAAGATCTTCCAGTGGGCGGCGGGCGTCTCCCGCGAGTACGCCAAGGTCACCCAGGACAACTTCCGCCGCACCGGCCGGGCCAGCGCCCCCTTCGGCCTCAACACCCAGCACAAGATCGCCGACGCGCTCGTCTACTCCAAGCTCCGCGAGGCCTTCGGCGGCAAGCTCCGCGCCGCCGTCTCCGGGGCCTCCGCCCTCGCCCCCGAGATCGGCTACTTCTTCTCCGGCGCCGGCATCCACATCCTGGAGGGCTACGGCCTCACGGAGTCCAGCGCGGCCTCCTTCGTCAACCCCGGCGAGGCCTACCGCACCGGTACCGTCGGCAAGCCGCTCCCCGGCACCGAGGTCCGCATCGCCGACGACGGCGAGGTCATGCTGCGCGGCCCCGGCATCATGCAGGGCTACCACCAGCAGCCGGACAAGACCGCCGAGGTCCTGGAGTCCGACGGCTGGCTGCACACCGGTGACATCGGCGAGCTCTCGCCCGACGGCTACCTGCGCATCACCGACCGCAAGAAGGACCTGATCAAGACCTCGGGCGGCAAGTACGTCGCCCCCGCGGAGATCGAGGGCCAGTTCAAGGGCATCTGCCCCTACGTCTCCAGCATCGTCGTGCACGGCGCCGACCGGAACTTCTGCACCGCGCTGATCGCCCTCGACGAGCCCTCGATCCTGGCCTGGGCCGCCGACAACGGCCTGGAGGGCAAGACGTACGGACAGGTCCTGGCCGCGCCGGAGACCAGCCGCCTCGTCGAGACGTACGTCCAGACCCTGAACGAAGGCCTCCAGCGGTGGCAGACGGTCAAGAAGTTCCGGCTGCTGCCCCGTGACCTGGACGTCGAGCACGGCGACCTCACGCCCAGCCTCAAGCTGAAGCGCCCGGTGGTCGAGCGGGAGTTCAAGTACCTCATCGAGGAGATGTACGAGGGCTCGCGCGAGGCCTGACACCGCCCGGCCGGACCCGCCCGCGGGCACGCCCCGGGCGGGTCCCGGGCGCGCCGCCGCGGGCGGGGCGCCCGGGGCCACGGGTGCGGGACAATGGGGGCATGCCTTCCGCACTGCCCGACGGTGAACCCATGCCCGAAGACGGCTCGCTGCCGTCGCACGCCCTCGCGGGTGCCGGGGACCGGCCGCTCGGGTTCTACCTGCACGTCCCGTACTGCGCCACCCGCTGCGGGTACTGCGACTTCAACACCTACACGGCCACCGAGCTGCGGGGCACCGGAGGCGTGCTCGCCTCCCGGGAGAACTACGCCGACACCCTGATCGACGAGGTCCGCCTCGCGCGCAAGGTGCTCGGCGACGACCCGCGCGCCGTGCGCACCGTCTTCGTGGGCGGCGGCACGCCCACGCTGCTGCCCGCCGGGGACCTCGTACGGATGCTCGCGGCGATCCGCGACGAGTTCGGCCTGGCCGAGGACGCGGAGATCACCACCGAGGCCAATCCCGAATCGGTGAACCCCGCCTACCTCGCCGAACTGCGGGCCGGCGGCTTCAACCGGATCTCCTTCGGCATGCAGAGCGCCAAGCAGCACGTCCTGAAGGTCCTCGACCGCACCCACACGCCGGGGCGGCCCGAGGCGTGCGTGGCCGAAGCCCGCGAAGCCGGCTTCGAGCACGTCAACCTGGACCTGATCTACGGCACGCCGGGGGAGTCCGACGACGACTGGCGGGCCTCCCTGGAAGCCGCGCTGGGCGCCGGCCCCGACCACATCAGCGCCTACGCCCTGATCGTCGAGGAGGGCACCCAGCTGGCCCGCCGCATCCGCCGCGGCGAGGTCCCGATGACCGACGACGACGTGCACGCCGACCGGTACCTGATCGCGGACTCGGTGATGGCCGACGCGGGCTACTCCTGGTACGAGGTGTCGAACTGGGCCACCTCGGACGCGGGCCGCTGCCTGCACAACGAGCTGTACTGGCGGGGCGCCGACTGGTGGGGCGCCGGGCCGGGTGCCCACTCGCACGTCGGCGGGGTCCGCTGGTGGAACGTCAAGCACCCCGGCGCCTACGCGGCCGCCCTCGCGGAGGGCCGCTCCCCGGGCGCCGGGCGCGAACTCCTGTCGGCGGAGGACCGCCGGGTGGAGCGGATCCTGCTGGAGCTGCGCCTCGTGGACGGCGTCCCGCTGTCACTGCTCGCCCCGGCCGGGCTGGCGGCGGCCGGCCGGGCCCTGGCCGACGGCCTGCTGGAGGCGGGCCCGTACGCGGCCGGCCGCGCGGTGCTGACCCTGCGCGGCCGGCTGCTGGCCGACGCGGTGGTCCGCGACCTGGTCGACTAGCCCGCGCCCCTCCCGGGACGCTCAGGGCGCCGTGACGAAGTCGATCAGTTCCTCGACGCGACCCAGCAGGGCGGGCTCCAGGTCCCGGTACGAAGTCACCCGCGACAGGATGTGCTGCCAGGCGGCGCCGGTGTTCTCCGGCCAGCCCAGGGCGCGGCAGACGCCCGTCTTCCAGTCCTGGCCGCGCGGCACCACGGGCCAGGCCGGGATGCCCAGCGCCGACGGCTTCACCGCCTGCCAGACGTCCACGTACGGGTGGCCCACGACCAGGACGTCCGCGCCGGTCACCGCCGCCGCGATCCGGGACTCCTTCGAGCCCGGAACCAGGTGGTCCACCAGGACGCCCAGGCGGGCGTCCGGAGCCGGGTCGAACTCCGCCACCACGGCGGGCAGGTCGTCGACGCCCTCCAGGTACTCCACGACCACGCCCTCGATGCGCAGGTCGTCGCCCCAGACCCGCTCCACGAGCTCCGCGTCGTGCCGGCCCTCGACGTAGATCCGTCCGGCGCGGGCCACCCGGGCCCGGGCCCCGGGGACGGCCACCGAGCCCGACGCGGTGCGGGCGGGCGCGGCCGGCGCCCGCGAGGCCCGGACCAGGGTCACCGTGGCGCCCTCCAGCAGGAAGCCGGCCGGCTCCAGGGGGAAGGCCCGGCGCTTGCCGAAGCGGTCCTCCAGGGTCACCGTGCCGGCCTCGCACTCGACGACCGCGCCGCAGAAGTCACCGCCCGCCACCTCGACCACCAGGCCGGGGTCCGCCGGTACCTGGGGCACCGCCCGGGGACGCTTCCACTGCGGGGTCAGGTCGGGGGAGTACTCGCGCATCCGGCCGAGCGTAGGAGAGCCGGACCGCTCACGCCTCCGACACGCCGAACCGGGCCGCCAGTGTGGCGCGTTGCTCACGTACGAAGTCGGCCGTGACCAGCGCTCCGTGACCCGGCACGTACACGGCGTCGTCCCCGCCGAGGGACAGCAGCCGGTCCAGGGCGGCGGGCCACTGTCCCGGGACCGCGTCCCGGCCGGCCTGGGGTTCGCCGGACTCCTCGACGATGTCCCCGCAGAACACCACCTCCCGCTCGCCCGGCACGAAGACGGTCAGGTCGTGCTGCGAGTGCGCGGGACCCAGGTTGGCCAGCAGCACCTGCACCCCGCCCAGCTCCAGCGTCCACTCGCCCGACACCAGGTGCCCCGGCGCCCGCAGGAGCTCGGCGGCCTCGGCGGCCTCGTCCTCGGCCAGTCCGTTGCGGACCGCGCTCGCCCGCAGCTCCTCGCGGCCCCTCGCCGGGGCCAGCAGCCGCTCCAGGCCGACCGCTCCGAAGACCTCGGCCCCGGGGAACGCGGGCGCGCCCATCACGTGGTCGAAATGTCCGTGCGTGAATGCGATATGGGTCACGCGGCGGCCCGTCAGGCGCTCCGCCTCGGCGCGCACCTCGGCGCCCTCCCGTACGGAGGAACCCGGGTCGATCAGGAGGACCGACTCGTCCCCCACCACCAGTCCCACCGTGCAGTCCCACACCGGAAGGCGGCGCCGGCCGGCCCGTCCGGTGAGCCGTTCCCAGCCCGCCTCTTCCCAACGTACGTCCATGGCGCGACGCTACCCTGACGGGCCGCCCTTGCCCGCCGCGTACCACCCGGCCGTACACTGACCGGGGCATCTCTGGCACTCGCACGCGCAGAGTGCCGGCCACGGCCGACCAGGCCGGACCGAATACCGACCGAAGCCGGACCCGGGACCGATCGACGACCGACCGGGACCGACCGATACGACCGCATCCGGAGGTGTGCGCGATGCTCAGTGAACGCAGGCTCGAGGTACTGCGCGCCATCGTCCAGGACTACGTCGGGACGGAGGAACCGGTCGGTTCCAAGGCGCTCACCGAGCGGCACCGCCTCGGCGTATCCCCGGCGACCGTGCGCAACGACATGGCCGTGCTGGAGGAGGAGGGCTACATCGCCCAACCCCACACCAGCGCCGGCCGGATCCCCACGGACAAGGGCTACCGCCTCTTCGTCGACAAACTGGCGGGGGTCAAACCGCTGTCGACGCCCGAGCGCAGGGCCATCCAGAACTTCCTCGACGGTGCCGTCGACCTCGACGACGTGGTGGGCCGCACGGTGCGCCTCCTCGCGCAGCTCACCCGCCAGGTCGCCGTCGTCCAGTACCCGTCCCTGACCCGTTCCACCGTCCGGCACGTCGAGCTGCTCTCCCTGGCCCCGGCCCGGCTGATGCTCGTACTGATCACGGACACCGGGCGGGTCGAGCAGCGGCTCGTGGACTGCCAGACGCCCTTCGGGGAGAACTCCCTGGCCGACCTGCGGGCGCGGCTGAACAGCCGGGTCGTCGGCCGTCGGTTCACCGACGTGCCGCAGCTCGTGCAGGACCTTCCGGAGTCGTTCGAGACCGAGGACCGGGTGACGGTCAAGGCCGTCCTCGACACCCTCCTCGAAACGCTGGAGGAGGAGGCGGAGGAGCGGCTGATGATCGGCGGCACCGCCAACCTCACTCGCTTCGGACATGATTTTCCCTTGACGATCAGGCCGGTGCTCGAAGCGCTGGAGGAGCACGTCGTGCTGCTCAAGCTGCTGGGCGAGGCAGGGGAGTCGGGGATGGCGGTACGGATCGGTCACGAGAACGCCTACGAGGGGCTCAACTCCACGTCGGTCGTCTCCGTCGGCTACGGTTCGGGCGGCGAGGCAGTCGCCAAACTCGGCGTGGTCGGACCGACCCGCATGGACTACCCCGGAACGATGGGAGCGGTACGCGCAGTGGCACGTTACGTCGGACAGATCCTGGCGGAGTCGTAAGTGGCCACGGACTACTACGCCGTACTCGGCGTGCGCCGCGACGCATCGCAGGACGAGATCAAGAAGGCATTCCGGCGGCTCGCCCGCGAGCTGCACCCGGATGTCAATCCCGATCCCAAGACGCAAGAGCGCTTCAAGGAGATCAACGCCGCCTACGAGGTCCTCTCGGACCCGCAGAAGAAGCAGGTCCACGACCTGGGTGGTGACCCCCTCTCCTCCGGTGGCGGTGGCGGGGCGGGCGGCTTCGGAGCCGGTGGCTTCGGCAACTTCTCCGACATCATGGACGCCTTCTTCGGCCAGTCCCAGCAGCGCGGACCGCGCTCGCGGACCCGCCGGGGCCAGGACGCCATGATCCGCCTGGACCTGGAACTGGACGAGGCGGCCTTCGGGACGACCAAGCCCATCCAGGTCGACACGGCCATCGTCTGCACCACCTGCTCCGGTGAGGGCGCCGCACCCGGCACCTCCGCGCAGACGTGCGACATGTGCCGCGGCCGCGGCGAGGTCTCGCAGGTCACCCGGTCCTTCCTGGGCCAGGTCATGACCTCGCGCCCCTGCCCCCAGTGCCAGGGCTTCGGCACCGTGGTCCCCACCCCGTGCGCCGAGTGCGCGGGCGACGGCCGGGTCCGTTCCCGTCGCAACCTGACGGTGAAGATCCCCGCCGGCGTCGAGAACGGCACCCGGATCCAGCTCGCGGGCGAGGGTGAGGTCGGCCCCGGCGGCGGCCCCGCCGGCGACCTCTACGTGGAGATCCACGAGCTTCCCCACGCCACCTTCCAACGGCGCGGTGACGACCTGCACTGCACGGTCACGATCCCGATGACAGCGGCCTCCCTCGGCACCAAGTGCCCGCTGGAGACCCTGGACGGCATGGAGGAGATCGACATCCGGCCCGGCACCCAGTCCGGCCAGTCGATCCCGCTGCACGGGCGCGGCGTCACGCACCTGCGCGGCGGCGGCCGGGGGGACCTCATCGTCCACGTCGAGGTGACCACCCCGAGCAAGCTCGACGCCCAGCAGGAGGAACTGCTGCGCCAGCTCGCGAAGCTGCGCGGCGAGGAGCGGCCCACGGGGCAGTTCGCGCCCGGCCAGCAGGGCCTGTTCAGTCGCCTGAAGGACGCGTTCAACGGCCGCTGAGCGGCCCGCGACAGCACGCAGGAGCCCGGCCCGGGGTCATCCCGGACCGGGCTCCCGCGCGTTCCCGGGGATCCGTTCGGGGCCCCCGGGAAGCGGACTATGCCAGGCGAATGCCGTGATTCGGCCCGGTGGTCGGGACGTGGCACGATGCAGTCCATGTCCTCCGCACCGAACGGTCTCTCCCCGTACCCGATCGTGCAGGCTCCCATGGCGGGCGGCGCCTCCTGCCCGCCCCTGGCGGCCGCCGTGTGCGAGGCCGGCGGGCTGGGCTTCCTCGCGGGCGGCTACAAGACGGCCGACGGCATGTACCAGGAGATCAAGCAGACGCGCGGGCTCACCCGCCGCCCCTTCGGCGTGAACCTGTTCATGCCGCAGAACGGCTACGTCGACCCGGCCGCCGTCGAGGCGTACCGCGGGCAGCTCGCCGGGGAGGCCAGCTGGTACGAGGTCTCCCTCGCCGAGGAGGACATCATCGGGACCTGCGACGACGGCTACGAGGCCAAACTCGCGATCCTCCTCGACGACCCCGTCGCGGTCGTCTCCTTCACCTTCGGCTGTCCCGCGCCCGCCGTGTTCACCCGGCTGCGCAAGGCGGGCACCTACGGCATCGTCACCGTCACCTCCGTCGACGAGGCCCGCGCCGCGCAGGAAGCCGGCGCCGACGCCCTCTGCGTCCAGGGCGTCGAGGCCGGCGGCCACCAGGGCACCTACCGCGACGACCCGCAGACCGACGGCACCGCCGCCGTCGGCCTGCTCGCCCTGGTCGCCCAGGTACGGGAGGCGGTCACCCTCCCCCTCATCGCCTCGGGCGGCCTCATGCGCGGCGCGCAGATCGCCGCGCTCCTCGCGGCCGGCGCGGAGGCGGCGCAGCTCGGCACGGCCTTCCTCGCCTGTCCGGAGTCCGGCGCGCACCCGCTGCACAAGAAGGCCCTGACGGACCCCCTGTTCGCCCACACGGAACTCACCCGGGCCTTCTCGGGCCGCCCGGCCCGGGGCCTCGTCAACCGGTTCATGCGCGAGCACGGACCGTACGCCCCGGCCGCCTACCCGCAGGTCCACCACATGACCTCGGGGCTGCGCAAGGCCGCCGCCGCCGCGGGTGACCCCCAGGGCATGTCCCTGTGGGCCGGGCAGGGGCACCGGCTGGCACGGGTGATGCCGGCAGGGGACCTGGTGGAGGTGCTGGCGGCCGAACTGGCCCAGGCGCAGAGCTCGTTGAAGGTGTTGCAGATGAGGAGAGCGTCATGACGGCCCCCGTGTTCGTGGTCGAGGAGGTCCCCGCGGGGTCCGAGTTCGTACTGGACGGCCCCGAAGGCCGGCACGCCGTGTCCGTGAAGCGGCTGAACCCGGGCGAGGAGGTCGTCCTCACCGACGGCCGGGGCCGCTGGGCCGAGGCCGTCGTGAAGTCGGCCGAGGGCAAGGACCGGCTCGTCGTCTCCGTCGCGGAGGTGTCCGAGGAGGCCGAACCGGCCGTCCGCATCACGGTGGTCCAGGCCCTGCCCAAGGGGGACCGTGGAGAGGTCGCCGTCGAGACGATGACCGAGACCGGCGTGGACGCGATCGTCCCCTGGCAGGCCTCGCGCTGCATCACCCAGTGGCGCGGCGACCGCGGCGCCAAGTCCCTGGCCAAGTGGCGGGCCACCGCCCGGGAATCCGGCAAGCAGTCCCGCCGCGTCCGCTTCCCCGAGGTGGCCGAGGCGCTGTCCACGAAGCAGGTCGCCGCGTTGCTCGCCGAGGCCGACCTGGCCATGGTGCTCCACGAGGACCGCGACGCCGCCTCCGACGCCCTCGCGACGGCCCCGCTGCCCGAATCGGGCTCCGTCGTCCTCGTCGTCGGCCCCGAGGGCGGGGTCTCGCCCGAGGAACTGGCCGCCTTCGCGCAGGCCGGAGCCCGGCCCTACCGACTGGGCCGCAGCGTCCTGCGCACCTCCACCGCCGGCACGGCCGCGGCCGCGGTCCTCCTGGCGCGCACCGGCCGCTGGTCCTGAGCCCCCCCCGCACCTCCCCGGGCCCCGCTCCGCGCGGGCCGGGGCGGGCTCCGGCGGATCTCCGGCGGACCGGGCCGTTCCCGTCGTCGGGGCGGCTACGATGCCCGGACCGATCAACGTCACGGGAGGCGCAGCAATGGCCGGGGAACCGCAGGCGGACTGCCTGTTCTGCAAGATCGTCGCGGGCGCCGTGCCGGCGACCGTCGTCCGGGAGACCGGGACGACCATCGCCTTCCGGGACATCAACCCGCAGGCGCCGACCCACGTCCTGGTCATCCCCAAGGCGCACTACCCCGACGCGGCCTCCCTCGCGGCCGCCGAGCCGGGCATCGCGGCCGACGTACTGGCCGAGGCCGGACGGGTCGCCGCCGACGAGAAGATCGAGGAGCTCGGCTACCGGATCGTCCTCAACACGGGCGCCGGCGCCGGCCAGACCGTCTTCCACGCGCACGCGCACGTCCTCGGCGGCCGCGGCCTCGAATGGCCCCCGGGATAAGTCGTGTCCGTACGCGAATTCGTGGTGCTCGGCACCGCCAGCCAGGTTCCCACCCGCCACCGCAACCACAACGGCTACCTGTTGCGCTGGGACGGCGAGGGCATCCTCTTCGACCCGGGCGAGGGCACGCAGCGGCAGATGCTGCGGGCCGGGGTCGCCGCGCACGACATCAACCGGATCTGCGTCACGCACTTCCACGGCGACCACAGCCTCGGCCTGGCCGGGGTGATCCAGCGCATCAACCTGGACCAGGTCCCGCACCCGGTCACCGCGCACTACCCGGCCTCCGGGCAGAAGTTCTTCGACCGGCTCCGGTACGCGACCGCCTACCGGGAGACGGTGGCGCTCGCCGAGGAGCCGGTGTCCCGGGACGGGGTGCTCGCGCACGGGCCCTCGTACGTCCTGGAGGCGCGGTTGCTCTCGCACCCGGTGGAGTCCTTCGGCTACCGGATCACGGAGCCGGACGGACGCCGGATGGTGCCCGAGCTGCTCGCGCGCCACGGGATCAAGGGGCCGGACGTCGGGCGCATCCAGCGGGAGGGGCGGCTGGACGGGGTCGGTCTCGACGACGTCAGCGAACACCGGGCCGGTCAGCGGTTCGCCTTCGTCATGGACACCCGGCTGTGCTCCGGGGTGGACGAACTGGCGGAAGGCTGCGACATGCTGGTGATCGAGTCGACGTTCCTGGCGGCCGACGAGCGGCTCGCCACCGACCACGGACACCTCACCGCCGGTCAGGCCGCCCGGGTGGCGCGGGACGCGGGCGTCCGGCACCTGGTCCTGACGCACTTCTCGCAGCGGTACACCGACCCCTCCGCCTTCGAGCGGGAGGCGCGGGCCGCGGGGTTCGAGGGCGAGCTGACGATCGCGGCGGACCTGGTCACGGTCGCGGTGCCGAAGCGTTCCTGACCGGCCGGGCCGGATCCGCCCCGGCGCCCCTCCGGGCTCGCGCCGCGGGAAGGACGGCCATCGGGTGGTGAGGTGCGTCACACTGGGTTTCGGTTCTGCGGGACGGGGCAGCGCCGACGGCCTGCCGGGGCCGCCGCGGTCCTCCACCTCCGAGCCCAACGGAAGAAACGACACTTCGCAGACCGTCGAAGCCCCTCGCGGAGCTTCGTCGACCTACGCAGACCTCCACACAGCTTTCGCAGACCTTCGCGCACCGGGGAGTACACCGTGACCAGTCGGGACAGCCTCATCAGCCCGCAGGAAGAGGAAAAGCTGGACAGGCTGGACCCCCTGGGACCGCTCCGCGATCCCCACGAACCGGGCTGCGACGTCTTCCTCACCGGCACGGTCTTCCTCGACATCATCTTCACCGGCCTCGACTCCGCCCCGGTGCGCGGCACGGAGTCCTGGGCGCGCGGCATGGGCTCCAGCCCCGGCGGCGTCGCCAACATGGCCACCGCCCTGGCCCGGCTCGGCCTGCGGACCTCCCTCGCCGCCGCCTTCGGTGACGACCACTACGGCGAGTACTGCTGGGACGCGCTCGAACAGGGCGAGGGCATCGACCTGACCATGTCGCGGACCATCCCCGGCTGGCACAGCCCCGTCACCGTCTCGATGGCCTACGAGGGCGAGCGCACGATGGTCTCCCACGGCCACGAGGCCCCGCCCCCGGCCGGCCCCGGCGCCGTTCCCAGCTGCCCCCCGAAGGCCCGGGCCGCCGTGGCCTCGCTGGCCGCCGGGCCCGGCGAGGGCTGGATCGCCGAGGCCGCCCGCCGCGGATCGCGGATCTTCGCGGACGTGGGCTGGGACGAGACCGGGCGCTGGGACCTGGGCGCACTCGCCGACCTGGAGCACTGCGAGGCCTTCCTCCCCAACGCGGGCGAGGCGATGCGCTACACGCGGACCGAGTGTCCGCGCGCGGCCGCCCGGGCGCTCGCCGAGAAGGTGCCGGTGGCGGTGGTGACGATGGGCTCCGAGGGCTCGTACGCGGTCGACTCCCGGACCGGGGAGACCGCCGAGGTGCCCGCGATCACCGTCGACGCCCTGGACCCCACCGGCGCCGGGGACGTGTACGTCGCCGGGTTCGTCACCGGCAGCCTGGCCGGCTGGCCGCTGGCCGACCGGCTGGCCTTCGCCGGGCTGACGGCGGCCCTCTCCGTCCAGGAATTCGGCGGCTCCCTGTCCGCCCCGGGCTGGCCGGAGGTGGCCCACTGGTGGCGCGCGGCCCCGGACCCGCTGCGGGACCGCTACGGCTTCCTCGACGCCCTGGTACCCCCCGGCGCGACGCCCTCCCCCCGCCGCCGCGCCGTCCCGACGATCGGCTTCAAGCACCCCGTGTGACCGCACGCCCGTTCCCGGCGCGGCCCAGCCGGAAAACCCCTCGGGTAAGCGCCGTCCCGGACGTACCCTTGGTACTCCGGAGGTCGGCGATCGGCGCGACCCCTCAGCGGGAGGTATGCGCAGGCCACAGTGCCGGCCCATGACTCAGACACCGACAGGCCACACCCCCGCGCCCGGTCAGGCGCGCGCCCACTTCACGGTTCCGGCCACGCACCCGATGGTGACGGTGCTCGGTTCCGGCGACGCCCTGCTGCGCGTGATCGAGAGGGCTTTCCCGAAGGCCGACATCCACGTTCGGGGAAATCAGGTCAGCGCGATCGGTGAGGCGGCGGAAGTCGCCCTCATCCAGCGCCTGTTCGACGAGATGATGCTGGTGCTCCGCACCGGGCAGCCGATGACGGAGGACGCAGTGGAACGCTCTATCGCCATGCTCCAGGCGAACGGATCGGGAGGCGGCGAGGCGGAGACGCCCGCCGAGGTGCTCACGCAGAACATCCTCTCCAGCCGCGGCCGCACCATCCGCCCCAAGACGCTCAACCAGAAGCGGTACGTCGACGCGATCGACAAGAACACGATCGTCTTCGGCATCGGCCCCGCCGGTACCGGAAAGACCTACCTCGCCATGGCGAAGGCGGTCCAGGCCCTGCAGTCCAAGCAGGTAAGCCGGATCATCCTGACCCGCCCCGCCGTCGAGGCCGGCGAACGCCTCGGCTTCCTCCCGGGCACCCTGTTCGACAAGATCGACCCGTACCTGCGGCCGCTCTACGACGCCCTGCACGACATGATCGACCCGGACTCCATCCCCCGCCTGATGGCCGCCGGAACGATCGAGGTGGCACCCCTGGCCTACATGAGGGGGCGCACCCTCAACGAGGCCTTCGTCGTCCTCGACGAGGCGCAGAACACCACCACCGAGCAGATGAAGATGTTCCTGACCCGGCTCGGCTTCGATTCGAAGATCGTGATCACCGGTGACGTGACGCAGGTCGACCTGCCCGGTGGCGCCCGCAGCGGTCTGCGACAGGTCCAGGACATCCTCGAAGGCGTGCCCGACATCCACTTCTCGCGGCTCACGTCCGAGGATGTCGTCCGCCACAAGCTGGTCGGCCGTATCGTCGACGCGTACGAGAAGTACGACGACAGCCAGCAGGCCACGAACGGCCACCAGCGGAAGTAGAGCTCAGCGCACCATGTCGATCGACGTCAACAACGAGTCCGGAACCGAGGTCGACGAGCAGGCGATCCTCGACATCGCCCGCTACGCGCTCACCCGGATGCGGATCCACCCGCTCTCCGAGCTCTCCGTCATCGTCATCGACGAGGACGCCATGGAGCAGCTCCACATCCAGTGGATGGACCTGCCCGGCCCGACCGACGTCATGTCCTTCCCGATGGACGAACTGCGTCCGCCGTCCAAGGACGACGAGGAGCCCCCGCAGGGGCTCCTCGGTGACATCGTGCTGTGTCCCGAGGTGGCGAAGAAGCAGGGCGAGGACGCGCCGACGCAGCACTCCATGGACGAGGAACTCCAGCTCCTCACCGTCCACGGGGTGCTGCACCTCCTCGGGTACGACCACGAGGAGCCGGACGAGAAGGCGGAGATGTTCGGCCTCCAGGCGGCCATCGTCGACGGCTGGCGCGGTGAGCGCGGCATGACCGGTCCGTCCCCGGCCCCGACCGTCTCGTGAACGCCCCCCAGCTGATCACGGGGGCGGTCCTGCTGGTGGTGGTGGCCTGGTTCGCGGCGTGCGCCGAGTCCGGGATCGCCCGCGTCTCCAGCTTCCGCGCCGAGCAGGCCGTACGGGAGAACCGGCGCGGCAGCGCGAAGCTCGCCCAGGTCACCGGTGACCCCACCCGCTACGTCAACGTGGCGCTCCTGGTCCGCGTCACCTGCGAGATGGCGGCGGGCGTGCTCGTCACGTACGTCTGCCTCGACGAGTTCGGCGAGAACTGGACGGCGCTGTTCGTCGCCATCGGCGTGATGGTCCTCGTGTCCTACGTCGCCGTCGGCGTGTCCCCGCGCACCATCGGCCGCCAGCACCCGCTGAACACCGCGACGGCGGCCGCGTACGTCCTCGTACCGCTCGCCCGCATCATGGGGCCGATCCCGCAACTGCTCATCCTCATCGGCAACGCGCTCACACCCGGCAAGGGCTTCCGCAAGGGGCCCTTCGCCTCCGAGGCTGAGCTGCGCGCGATGGTGGACCTCGCGGAGAAGGAATCGCTGATCGAGGACGACGAGCGCCGCATGGTGCACCAGGTCTTCGAGCTGGGCGACACCCTCGTGCGCGAGGTGATGGTGCCCCGTACCGACCTGGTCTGCATAGAGCGCTACAAGACGGTCCGTCAGGCCACCACGCTCGCCCTGCGGTCCGGCTTCTCGCGGATCCCCGTCACCGGCGAGAACGAGGACGACATCGTCGGGATCGTCTACCTGAAGGACCTCGTCCGCAAGACCCACATCAGTCGGGAGGCGGAGGCCGACCTGGTCTCCACGGCGATGCGGCAGGCGGTGTTCGTGCCCGACACGAAGAACGCCGGAGACCTGCTGCGCGAGATGCAGTCCGTGCGCAACCACGTGGCCGTCGTCATCGACGAGTACGGCGGCACGGCCGGGATCGTCACCATCGAGGACATCCTGGAGGAGATCGTCGGCGAGATCACCGACGAGTACGACCGCGAACTGCCGCCCGTCGAGGACCTGGGCGGCGACCGCTACCGGGTCACGGCACGCCTGGACATCACCGACCTCGGCGAGCTGTTCGGTGCGCTGGCCTTCGACGACGAGGACGTGGAGACGGTCGGCGGGCTGCTGGCCAAGGCCCTCGGCCGGGTGCCGATCGCGGGCGCCTCGGCGACGGTCGACCTGCCGGACGGGCGTCCGCTGCGACTGACCGCCGAATCCCCGGCGGGCCGCCGGAACAAGATCGTGACGGTGCTGGTCGAGCCGGTGCCGCCGGCCGCCGCCGACGGGGAGGAGGGCGAATGACCCCCGCCGAACTGCGCGCGTTCTGCCTCGGCTTCAACGCGGCGGTCGAGGAGTTCCCGTTCACCCCGGAGACCTCGGTGTTCAAGGTGCTGGGCAAGATGTTCGCGCTCAGCGCCCTGGACGCGGAGCCGCTGAAGGTCAACCTCAAGTGCGAGCCCGAGTTGGCGGTGCGCCAACGCGAGGAGCACGAGGCGATCGCGCCCGGCTGGCACATGAACAAGCGGCACTGGAACACGGTGACCGTGGGCGGACTGCCGGACGCGCTGGTGCGCGAGCTCGTCGAGGACTCGTACGACCTGGTCGTCGCGGGCCTCCCGAAGGCGGAGCGGCTGCGGCTCGACCGGCCCTGAGTCGACCGGGGGCGGGGCCGGTCGTACGGCCCCGCCCGCGCTCTCCCTATGCTTTCGACCATGACGGAGAGCACGGGCATCGACCCCGAGGACACCAAGATCATCACGCTGGCCCGCAGCGCCCGCGCCCGCAACGGGGTACCGGAGGGTGCGGCCGTGCGCGACGAGACCGGCCGGACGTACGTCGCCGGGACGGTGGCGCTGGACTCCCTGAAGCTGAGCGCCCTCCAGACGGCGGTCGCGATGGCCGTGGCGAGCGGCGCGCGCTCCCTGGAGGCGGCGGCCGTCGTGACGGAGGCGGGGGCTCCGGCGGACGCCGACCGAGCGGCCGTCGCGGACCTGGGCGGGCCGGACACCCCGGTCCTCCTGGCGGGCCCGGACGGCACCCTGAAGTCCACCACCCCGGCCCGCCCGTAACCCTGCGGAGCTCCGACCGGAGCGCGCGCCCGAGTCCCGGTACGGGCCCCCGGGGCTCCGCCCCGGACCCCGCGCCTCAATCGCCGGCGGGGCTGGATGGGGCGGATTGTGCGCGCCGGGGTCACGGTGCAGGCCCCTGGGGCTCCGCCCCGGGCCCCCGCGCCTCAATCGCCGGCGGGGCTGGAGTGTGGGGCGGGGCTGGATGGGGCGGCGAGGCCGGATTGGCGGGGCCGGTTCGTGGGAGGGGATCGGATCGTGCGGCCGCGTCCCGGTGCAG
>NZ_JBHVPG010000060.1:52375-52853 GCF_042887545.1 Streptomyces sp. NPDC057939 | reverse complement strand
GGCCACCCTTGACCGACCGACCCGCCACGGAAAGCCGAAGACCGACGGGAACCCCCCAAAAGAACGGTCACAGGGAACAAGGGGAGGGACGGGTCTCTCAGTGACGAGACGAGGGACCAGGGGTCGGCCCACCGGGCATACGGGCACGCCGGAGGGCCTGCGGCCGAGCCACGGGCGCGGGCACGGGCCCTACCTGCCCGTCAGGACGAAGAAGTCGGTCTGAGGCGCGGGCAGGGGCGAAGACGCATCGGATCGCCACGTTCTTCGCTCGGTTCGGCGGCCGACGGCCGTCCGGGGCTGGGCATAAGCCGCCCATACCGTCCCTGGCCACCCATGGCCTGCGACTGCGGCCCGCGCGTGCGCTGAGAGAAGACAACCCACGATCCGAAGCCCCTCCCGGACGCCGGAAGGTCCCCCGAGCCCCCCGATCCCCCTGCGCCGCCAAGCCCCTGCGCCGCCAAGCCCCTGCGCCGCCACG
>NZ_JBHVPG010000060.1:0-52278 GCF_042887545.1 Streptomyces sp. NPDC057939 | reverse complement strand
CGCACTCACGCACTCACGCACTCACGCACTCACGCACTCACGCACTCACGCACTCACGCACTCACGCACTCACGCACTCACGCACTCACGCACTCACGCACTCACATGTCGACGTACCCATATGTCGACGTGCCCACGCACGCACGGGCTCTACGGTCCACATGCCTGGGTGGGCCGCGTGTCCGCGCCTGCAGGACCTGCGGGTGAGTAGGTGTGCGGGCGTGCCCGCCCGCACGTAAAGGCTCTTGGGGCTTTGTGTCTGTTCCTGACCACGTTCGGTCGTCGGACGCTGAGACGTCCTCGGCCGCGAACCGAGCTCGTGCGGCTTATGTCCAGCCACGGCTGGTCGTCGGTCGCTGGGACGACCTCGGCCACGATCCGGGGCCGGTGCGTGGCTTATGTCCGGCCGAGGGCGGCTCGCAGACGCCCAACCGAGCGAACACCCTACGGACCCGGCGCGTACGGGCCGTCTGACATGCCCTGAGGTCGATTCCCTCGTCCTGACGGGCGGGTAGGGGCTCGTGGCCGGGCTCGCGGCCCGGCCGCAGGCCCTCCGACCTCCCCGCATGCCCAACCTGGCAGCGCCCGGCCCCTCGCCTCGTCACTGAGAGACCCGCCCCTGCTCATCTCTGACCCGTGACCGTTCTTTTGGGGGGTTCCCGTCGGTCTTCGGCTTTCCGTGGCGGGTCGGTCAAGGGTGGCCGAAGGCCATCGCGAAGCGACGCGACGACGAAGGAGGAGCGCCCTTGAGGGACCGGCCCGCCACGGGGAGACGATGAGACCGGCGGGAAACCACCAAACCCTCCCTGATCCGGATGAGTGGGACCCCGCCCACCCGGCCCCGCCCCCCGATCCGTCCCGGTCGGCCGCGCCCCACCCACCGGATCCGGACTTACTTCCTCGCCCCGCCGGCCCCAGCCGCCCCGTGCCCGACCCCGCCCCCGACCCCGCCCTGGCCCCCGCCCCCGACCCCGCCGCCCGTCCCCTTCGGGGCGGCCGTCAGGTCGATCAGGCGGCAGACCGTTTCGATGTCGATCTTGACCTGGGCGATCGAGGCGCGGCCCGACAGCCAGGTGATGAGGGCCGAGTGCCAGGTGTGTTCGATGACGCGGACCGCCGAGAGCTGTTCCGCCGTCGGGGCGGCGTCCAGGCCCATCGCGTCCAGGATGATGGCCGTCGTCAGGCGGGAGACGGTGTCGACCTCCGGGCTCACGCTGCGGTCCGCGAAGGTCAGGGCGCGGACCATGGCGTCCGCGAGGTGCGGCTCGCGTTGGAGCGCGCGGAACGCGCGCATCAGGGTCTCCGCGACCCGGGCCGCGGGGTCGTCGCCCGCCGGGGGGCGTTTGCGCAGCGTCGTGTGCATGTGCTGGAGCTGGTCCTGCATCGTGGCGACGAGCAGGTGCACCTTCGAGGGGAAGTACCGGTACAGGGTGCCGAGGGCCACGCTGGACAGCTCGGCGACCTCCCGCATCTGCACGGCGTCGAAGCCGCCGCGGCTGGCCAGCTGCGCGCTCGCGTGCAGGATGCGGCGACGGCGGGCCTCCTGGCGCTCCGTCAGGGGAGGGGACGCCGGCGTGGTGACGGCCTTCGCTTCCGCTGTCATGTGTCCCGCTCCATGGCGTTCCGGGGGTATTCCGTGGCGTCGCTGGTGGTGCTGCGCAGGGCTGTTCCGGGGATGATCCGGGGTCAGCATGTCAGGCGCCCGAGTCGTGGCGCGAATCACCTGCTCCGCCTCTTACGGTGTGGTTTCCGGCCGGTAGATTCAATGGTCTTCAACGGATCAAGTCTGAAACTTGTTCTACATTATCCGAGCGGTTACGCTCCGGCGAAAGTCGCAGGCAGAAGGGGGCCGAGAGTGACCGCTGAGGCCATCGTGACGAGCCCTTTCGCGGGTTCCGCCACCGACGGCGACCGCCCGCTCCGCATCGCGCTCCTCACCTACAAGGGGAACCCGTTCTGCGGCGGCCAGGGCGTCTACGTCCGGCACCTCTCGCGTGAGCTCGTCCGCCTCGGACACTCCGTCGAGGTCATCGGTTCGCAGCCCTACCCGGTGCTCGACACGGGCGCGACGCTCACCGAGCTGCCGAGCCTGGACCTGTACCGCAGCCCCGACCCGTTCCGGACGCCGAAGCGCGGCGAATACCGGGACTGGATCGACGCCCTCGAAGTCGCCACGATGTGGACGGGCGGCTTTCCCGAGCCGCTGACGTTCTCGTTGCGCGCCCGGCGCCATCTGCGCCGGCGGGCGGGCGAGTTCGACGTCATCCACGACAACCAGACCCTCGGCTACGGGCTGCTCGGCGATCTCGGCGCCCCCCTCGTGACGACGGTCCACCACCCCATCACCGTCGACCGGCGGTTGGACATCGACGCCGCCAAGGACTTCAAGAAGCGCCTCTCCGTGCGGCGTTGGTACGCCTTCACCCGCATGCAGGGCCGCGTCGCCCGCAGGCTGCCGTCCGTGCTGACGGTCTCGGGCTCCTCCCAGCAGGAGATCGCCGAGCACCTGGGCGTGCGTGACGACCGCATCCACGTCGTCCACATCGGCGCCGACACCGACCTGTGGTCGCCCGACCCCTCCGTGGTCGAGGTGCCCGGCAGGATCGTGACGACCTCCAGCGCCGACGTTCCCCTCAAGGGGCTCGTCCACCTCGTCGAGGCCCTCGCCAAGCTCCGTACCGAGCGGCCCGACGCGCACCTCGTCGTCGTCGGCAAGCGCGCCGAGAGCGGGCCCGTGGCCCGCGCGATCGAGACGTACGGACTCCAGGACGCGGTGCGCTTCGTGAAGGGCATCACCGACGCCGAGCTCGTCGACCTCGTGCGCGGCGCGCAGGTCGCCTGCGTGCCCTCCCTCTACGAGGGCTTCTCGTTGCCCGCGGCCGAGGCCATGGCCACCGGCACCCCGCTGGTCGCCACGACCGGCGGGGCCATCCCCGAGGTGACGGGCGCCGACGGGGAGACCTGTCTGGCCGTGCCGCCCGGCGACGCGGGGGCGCTGGCCTCCGCGCTGGGCCGGATGTTGGGCGACGCCGCGCTCCGCGAGCGCCTCGGAGCGGCCGGGCGGGAACGGGTGTTGTCCCGGTTCACCTGGGCGAAGGCCGCCGAGGGCACCGTCGCGCACTACCGCGAAGCCATCGCACGGGCGACCATCGCACAGGCCGGTACCGATCCGGCGGGCATCGACCCGACCGGGGCGACCACCACCCTCACCCACCGGCCGCGCTGACCTTCCACCGCCACCGCAGCTTCATGAGCCATCCCCTCCACCCCCGCGACAGCGAAGGCAGGACCCCGTGCTGACCGTCGATTTCTCCCGGTTCCCGCTCGCCGCAGGCGACCGTGTGCTCGATCTGGGCTGTGGCGCCGGCCGCCACGCCTTCGAGTGCTACCGGAGAGGCGCCCAGGTGGTCGCCGTCGACCGCAACGGCGAGGAGATCCGCGAGGTCGCCAAGTGGTTCGCCGCGATGAAGGAGGCCGGTGAGGCCCCCGCGGGCGCCACCGCCACCGCGATGGAGGGCGACGCCCTGGCGCTGCCGTTCCCCGACGACTCCTTCGACGTCGTGATCATCTCCGAGGTGATGGAGCACATCCCCGACGACAAGGGCGTCCTCGCCGAGATGGTCCGCGTCCTGAAGCCCGGCGGTCGCATCGCGATCACCGTGCCGCGCTACGGCCCGGAGAAGATCTGCTGGGCGCTCTCCGACGCCTACCACGAGGTCGAGGGCGGCCACATCCGCATATACAAGGCGGACGAGCTGCTCGGCAAGATGGAGGCCGCGGGCCTGGAGCCCTACGGCACCCACCACGCGCACGGCCTGCACTCCCCGTACTGGTGGCTCAAGTGCGCCTTCGGCGTGGACAACGACAAGGCGCTGCCGGTCAAGGCGTACCACAAGCTCCTGGTCTGGGACATCATGAAGAAGCCCCTCGCGACCCGGCTCGCCGAGCAGGCGCTGAACCCGGTGATCGGCAAGAGCTTCGTGGCGTACGCGACGAAGCCGCACCTGCCCGTCGGCGCCACGCAGTGACCGCGCCCCGCCGCACCGCACCCGAACACCTCGTCCTCGACGGCGTACTGACCGCCGAGGAGGCCGCCCTGACGGTGGAGGGCATCCTCGCCGCGCAGCGACCGGACGGGGCCATACCGTGGTTCCGGGGCCACCACCTCGACCCGTGGGACCACACCGAGGCCGCGATGGCCCTCGACGCGGCGGGCGAGCACGGGGCCGCGGAGCGGGCGTACGACTGGCTGGCCCGGCACCAGAACCACGACGGTTCCTGGTACGCGGCCTACGCCGACCGGCCCGAGGGCGTCGACACCGCCGAACCGCAGGACGCGAGCCGCGAGTCCAACTTCGTCGCGTACATATCCGTCGGCGTCTGGCACCACTACCTGGCGACCGGCGACGACCGGTTCCTGGACCGGATGTGGCCGGCGGTCTTCGCCGCGGTGGAGTTCGTCCTGGCGCTCCAGCAGCCCGGCGGGGAGATCGGCTGGAAGCGGGAGGCCGACGGCGTCCCGGTGACGGACGCCCTGCTGACGGGTTCCTCGTCCATCCACCAGGCCCTGCGCTGCGCGCTGGCGATCGCCGACCACCGGGGGGACCCGCAGCCCGACTGGGAGCTGGCGACCGGTGCGCTGGGGCACGCGATACGCAGGCACCCGGAGCGGTTCCTCGACAAGTCGCACTACTCGATGGACTGGTACTACCCGGTGCTGGGCGGCGCGCTGTCCGGTGCGGAGGCGAAGGCGCGGATCGACGCGCGGTGGGACGAGTTCGTCGTCCCGGACCTCGGGGTCCGCTGCGTCCTGCCCAACCCGTGGGTGACCGGCGGGGAGTCCTGCGAACTGGCGCTGTCCCTCTGGGCGATGGGGGAGTCGGACCGGGCGCTGGACGTCCTGCGCTCGATCGGGCACCTGCGCGCCGACAACGGGATGTACTGGACGGGCTACGTGTTCCAGGACCGGGCCGTCTGGCCGGTGGAGCAGACGACGTGGACGGCGGGTTCGCTGCTGCTGGCCGTCGCCGCGCTCGGCGGGGACGGCGCCACGGGCGAGGTCTTCGGCGGGCTCACGCTCCCGGTGGGCCTGGAGCCGGACTGCTGCCGGGACTGAACCGGTACGCCCGCCGAGCGGTGACGACCGTGCCCGCCCCGTCGTGATGCGGGGCGGGCACGGCGGCCCGTCGGTCGGGGTCGGCGGGATCGACCCCGACGGGCCTCCGGGCGGGGCGGCCGCGCGGGCCTTCCCTGGCCGGGGTCAGCGGCGTGCCACCCAGCCGGCGAGGGCGTGGCCGACGAGGACGTAGACGACGGCGGCCAGGCCGTAGCCGACGATGACGCGCGCCGTCTCCCCGTCGATGGTGAACAGGTCTCGGGACCAGCTCGTCAGCCAGTCGGCGATGTCGTGGACGAGGGCGACCAGGCTGTTGGCCTGGTTGGCGTCCAGCAGCCACAACACGATCCACAGGACGATGAGGAAGGCGGCCACGTCCGCGACGAGGGCGATGGCCCGGGCGGGGCCGGCGCTGCGGGCGGCTCCGCGCGAGTGTGCTCTGGTGAGTGGGGACATGACACGCGTGTTGCCGCAGGAGCGCGACCCAAACCCGAACGGGTCGCCCAAGTGGCGCAGCCCCACGGCCGGGGTGAGGCTGCGGGGGACACCCCCGTCCCCGGAGGAAACCGTGTCCGTACTCGTATCCAGTACCGTCCGATTCCGCCGCACCCTCACCGCGGTGATCCTGTCCTGTGCCCTGTTGGGCGGTGCGACCGCCTGCGGCGGCAGCAGCGGCGACAGCGCGCGGCAACCGGAGCTGTCGTCCGCGGCGGCGGCCGAGCTCGCCGTCCTCGCGGCGGCGGAACCGGCGGCCGCGGAGGCCGATGAGCTGGCCGCGGCGACGCCGACGCCCACCACGCCCGCGGAGAAGCAGAAGTTCGCCAAGACGCGCTTCGTCGCGAACGCCGGCCTGGCGGCGGGCGCGACGTACCAGTGGATCATCAAGCCGTACCAGGCCGGCAAGTTCAAGAAGGGCGCCTCGGGCCGCACCTTCGCGCTGATCAAGGCCGGTCTCGCGGGCGCCTTCGCCTACAACCGGCTGAAGGCCGCGGCCGACAACGCCAAGGGCGACCCGCTGCTGTCGAAGGCGATGGGTCCGCTGACGGCGGGCATCGAGTCGCTGAAGGGCCTCGGTACCAAGCTCCGCAAGGGCCAGGCCGGTGACGCCGACATCAGCTCGTTCCAGGACGTCATCGACGGGGTGAAGAACGCGGGGCAGAGCGCCGGCGCCCCGGTGAAGGACCAGGTGCCGAGCCTGTCGCAGCTCGGCGGCTAGCCGCCGGCTCCCGCGCGGGCGGGCCGGACGGGGCCGGTGGGCCGCCGTCCGGCCCGCCCGCGTTCCCGGGCTGTTTCAATGGTCGGCGTGATCGAATTCGTGGTGTTGGCCGCAGTGGCCGCCGGAACCGGCTGGCTCGTCCGCCGCAAGCACCGTACGCGCCGGGCCGCCGCCGAGCCGGCGGGCATCCCGTGCATGGCGCGGCATCCGGCCGGTGAGGGCCGCTGGCGCATGGGCCGGGTGTACGCGGGCCGGGGCGAGGTGCTCCGCTGGGAGCCCCGGCGCGGCCAGGCCGTGCACCTGTCGGGGGCCCGCGCGACCGGCGTACGGGTGCCGACCGTCCGGGAGGGCATCTCCATCAACCCCGGCTCGCGGATCGTGTCCTGCGTCCTCCAGGACGGCGGCGGCATCGAGATCGCCGTGATGCCGTTGGACGTGCGGGAGCTGCTGGAGGCCGTTCCGGAGCGGACCGCTCCGGAGTAGGGGGGCCGTGCGCGCGGTCGCAGGGCGCACGGCCGCCGATGTGCCCGGTCGCCGTGTGCTCAGTCGCCGTACGTGAACGGCAGCGGGTTGGTGAAGCGGCCGTCCGGGGTGGCCGCGGCGACGAGGACCTGCGCGGCGGTCGGCCAGGCGGGTGTGACGGCGGCGATGAACGTGTCGCTGAGCACCACGACGTTCGTGGCGTCCGCCCCGGTGAAGCAACCGTCGGCGTCCAGGGTTCCGAAGACGACCCGGGTGTGGCCGGTGAGGCCGCTGCCCACGAGCGAGACGCCGGTGCCGCCGCTCCTGGGGCCGATGCCCGGGGTGACGGCGAGCAGTGTGCCCGGTGCCTGCGCGTCCGGTGGGCCGGGGTGGCCGGGGTGGAGCGCGGCGGCGGTCGCGGGGCAGGTGCCGGGGGTGGGGGTGTCGGCGCGCGGGGCCGCGTGGGCCGGAGCGAGGGAGATGAGGGAGACCGCGGCGAGGAGGATCCCCGCCCGGCGGAGCGTGCGCGTCACTACGGAGCCTTCCGACCGAGGGGCGGACCCGGAGGGGCCCGCCCCATCATGCGGAGGAACCCGACCGCGGATCCAGGACCGAGCGGGCGTCCCGTGTCGTGTCCCGCGACCGCTCAGCCGTTGAGTTCCGCCAGGACGCGCAGGGTGTGCGGGTCCGGGGCGGTGACGAGCAGGTCGGTGACGGGCCCCTTGCGCCACAGTTCCAGGCGTTCCGCGATCCGTTCACGGGGGCCCACGAGGGAGATCTCGTCCGCGAAGGCGTCCGGGACGGCGAGGACGGCCTCCTCCTTGCGGCCGGCGAGGAACAGCTCCTGGATGCGCCGGGCCTCCTCCTCGTAGCCCATCCGTGCCATGAGGTCGGCGTGGAAGTTGCGGGCCGCGTGCCCCATGCCGCCGATGTAGAAGCCGAGCATGGCCTTGACCGGCAGCAGACCCTCGGTGACGTCGTCGCAGACCTTGGCCCGGGCCATCGGGGCGATCATGAAGTTCTCGGGCAGGTCGCCGAGGGAGGCCTGGTAGACGTCGGCGCGGGTGGGCGACCAGTAGAGGGGCAGCCAGCCGTCGGCGATCCGGGTGGTCTGGGCGATGTTCTTGGGGCCCTCGGCGCCGAGCAGCAGCGGGAGGTCCGCGCGCAGCGGGTGGGTGATCGGCTTGAGGGGTTTGCCGAGGCCGGTGCCGTCGGCGCCCCGGTACGGGTGGCTGTGGAAGCGGCCGTCCACGGCGACGGGTGCCTCGCGGCGCAGCACCTGGCGGATGACGTCGACGTACTCGCGGGTGGCGGTGAGCGGGCTCGACGGGAACGGTCGGCCGTACCAGCCCTCCACCACCTGGGGTCCGGACAGCCCGAGGCCGAGCATCATCCGGCCGCCGGAGAGGTGGTCCAGGGTGAGGGCGTGCATGGCGGTGGCCGTGGGGCTGCGGGCGGCCATCTGCGCTATCGCGGTGCCCAGCCGGATCCGGGAGGTGTGGGCGGCGATCCAGGTGAGCGGGGTGAACGCGTCGGAGCCCCAGGCTTCGGCGGTCCACACGGAGTCGTAGCCGAGGCGTTCGGCCTCGACGGCCAGGTCGAGGTGGGCGGGCGAGGGCCCGCGGCCCCAGTACCCGAGTGCGAGTCCGAGCCGCATGGAGGTCCCCTCACCAGTGTCTGACGATGCGTCAGGTGACTGTAGGGCAACGGCCCCCCGCCCGGAAGGGCGAGGGGCCGTCAGGGCTGTCCCGGCGGGCCGGGAGTCGTGCGTCAGCCGCGCTGGATGCCCGAGGTGTCGTTCAGGACGCCGCGGCGTCCGTCCTGGGTCTGGGCGATCAGTGTGGCGGGGCCGCGCTGGTCGACGGCCAGGTACCAGGTGCCGGGCGCGAGCTCGGCGATCGGGGTGGGGGAGCCGTCCTCACCGAAGAGGGGACGGGCCACCGGCACCGCGAACCAGAACGGCGTGAAGTCCGCCGCCGGGGTGGGGGCGGGGGTCGGGGTGGGCTGGTGGCCCGAGTGGTCCTGCGGACCGGGCGCCGGGTTCGGCGTACCGCCGTAGGGCGGGGCGGGCTGCGGGGTGGAGCCGTACGGCTGGGGCTGCTGCCCGCCCGGGTAGCCGTAGCCGGCGCCCGGCTGCTGCTGCTGGCCGCCGTACGGCGGGACGGCGGCGGGCCGCGGCTCCGGTACGAGCTTCCCGGCGAGGGCGGGGAGCTTGGATCCGGCGATCGCGACACCGGCCAGGACCAGGGTCGCGAGGAAGGCGATGATGCTGCCGGCGCCGAGGTCGGCGCCGGCCGGGCTGGTTATCAGGGACCACAGCGAGGCCCAGGCGGCGGAGACGGCCAGCACGGTGCCCCACGCCGACAGCGGCAGGCCCGCGAGCTTGCGGCCCTCGGGCTGGAGGCGGGCGAAGACCAGCAGGCCGGCCGCGATGAAGCCGGTCAGGAAGATGGAGGGCAGGACCAGCCGGTAGACGTCGGTGTCCCAGGCGCTCGGGAGGTCCAGGCCGGTGGCGGAGTAGAAGTCGAGGAACGAGGCGATGAACAGCAGCGCCGCTGCTCCGATCACCACGCCGTCGCCTCGTGTGAGGGAGCGGATGTTCACTTCTCAGGTGTCCTTCTCGGTCTCGGTCGTCTCGTGGTGCCGCGGTCGCAGATCAGGGCTGGAGCGGGGCGGGCGGCACCATGGTACGGAGGTTTTCCGTGACCGGGCTGACCGGGGCGGCGGGCCGCCCGGTGGGACTACCCGCCGAGGAACCCGACGATGCCGTCGGCGATGCCCTGCGCCGCCTTCTGTCGCCACTCCGGACTCGCGAGCAGCGCAGCGTCCTTGGCGTCACGCATGTTGCCGCATTCGATGAACACCTTGGGCCGGGTCGAGAGGTTCAGTCCGCCCAGATCGTCACGGACCACCAAACCGGTACCGGATCCGAGGTAGTTGGCGGGCCCCGAGCCGGTGGTCCGGGCGAAGTTGCCGGCGATGCGCTCGCCGAGCGTGCGCGACGGTCCGACGATCTTCGAGGTGTCCGCAGAACCGCCGCGGACGTTGGCCGGGAGGATGATGTGGTAGCCGCGGCTGCCTTCGGAGACCCCGTCGGCGTGGACCGAGACGACCGCGTCGGCCTTGGCCTCGTTGCCGATGCGGGCCCGCTCGTCGATGCAGGGACCCCACGGGCGCTCCGGGCCGGCCTCGTGGGTGAGGAGCACCTTCACCCCGCGCGCCTCCAGGACCGTGCGCAGCCGGCGCGACACGTCCATCGTGAACTCGGCTTCCATGTAGCCGGAGTTGGTGGTGGTCCCGGTCGTGTCGCACTCCTTGCGGTTCGTGCCGATGTCGACCTGGCGGTTGATCTCGCGGGAGTGCTTGAAGTTGCCGGTGTTGTGTCCGGGGTCGATGACCACCGTCCGGCCCGCGAGGGGGTTCGGGGCGGCGGGCGCGCCCGGTGAGCCGGAGGCGACGGGCGGGCCGGAGGGGAGGGGCGAGCCCGACGCGGCCGGGGCGGCGGGCGCGGTGGCCGTGGCGCTCGCGGTGGCGCCGGCCTTGCCGTCACCGCCGCCGGGGGAGGCGTGCGAGGCGGGCTGCGGCGCCACCTTGGCCCGCGGGTCGCCGGGGCCCGACCCCGCCAACGTCTGGGTCAGCACCCAGCCGGCCAGACAGGTCGGCGCGAGCACCGCCGCCGCGACCGCGAGGGTGGAACGACGGGTGTACCAGGGCCGGTCCGGGCTGATCGAGGAGCCGGACTCGGGGGACGGGGGGCTGTTGTCGTAGCGCACCTCGCGATGCTAGAACGCCCGGCCGTCGCCCGGAGGGACCGTGCGCCATTCGAGGGCGCGGTGCGCTTATCGGTTATATGCCGGGTGCCGTGAGCTCCGGCAGGCTGCCCGTTCCCGTGCGGCGCAGCACCCGCAGCGAGTCCGTGACGGAGATCTCCTCGAAGGCGCCCGAGGCCAGGGCCCGCAGGTAGATCCGGTACGGGGCCTGGCCGCCGTCGGCCGGGTCCGGGAACACGTCGTGGATGACGAGCGTGCCGCCCTCGGCGACGTGCGGCGCCCAGCCCTCGTAGTCGCCCGTCGCGTGCTCGTCGGTGTGGCCGCCGTCGATGAAGACGAGGCCGAGCCTGCCGCCCCATGCGGCGGCGACCTGCGGGGAGCGGCCGACGATCGCGATCACGTGGTCCTCCAGCCCGGCCTTGTGCAGGGTCCGGCGGAAGGTCGGCAGGGTGTCCATCAACCCGACCTCGGGGTCCACCACCGTCGGGTCGTGGTACTCCCAGCCCGGCTGCTGCTCCTCGCTGCCCCGGTGGTGGTCGACGGTGATCGCCGCCACGCCGGCCTCGCGGGCGGCGTCGGCGAGCAGGATGGTGGAGCGGCCGCAGTACGTGCCGACCTCCAGCAGCGGCAGCCCGAGCGCCGCCGCCGCGGTGGCGGCCTCGTACAGGGCGAGGCCCTCCCGTACGGGCATGAACCCCTTCGCGGCCTCGAAGGCGGCGAGGGTCTCCGGCTTGGGGGTGGCCATGTCGTTCCTCCTGAACTGCGGGTGAGTGGCGGCCCATGCTGCCCTACCGACTGGTAGGACGCCACGGCCGGGGTCCGCGCGGACGACGGCCGCGTCAGCGCCCGAACAGGCGGGCAAGGCGGGCGGGCCCTGAGGCCCCCTCGGCGCGCCGCTGCTCCCGTAGTGCCCGCCGGAGGTCCGCCCGGGTGTCGGACACCTCTTCGGCCAGTTCCTTCATGCCGTGCACGAACGGCAGCCGGTGGAGAAGCTCGTTCATGTGCGCCAGAGCGCTCGCGGGGTCGCCCGCCTCGCCGATGGTGCGGAGCACGCGGTGGGCCACTTCCGGATCGCCGCGTTCGGCGAGTTCGGCGAGGTTGGGGAACAGCCGCCAGTACAGGAGCGCGGCACCGGGGACGTCGCCGACCAGCCAGGCGTCGTGCGCGAGCCGGCGCCGCACGTCCAGCAGGACCGGATGCGCGGCGGTCAGGGCCCATTCGAGGTCGGGCAGCAGCGGCCCGAGCCAGCGGCGCTCGCTCATCGCGAGCTCGCGGCTCCGGTCGTCCCACTGGTTGTCACGGGCGCGGGGACCGCGGTGCATGGCCGACGCGTAGTGGTAGCGGGCGGTCAGCGTGACGAGGGCGTGCGTGCCGAGCACCCGCGTCGCGTGCTCGATGATCTCGCGCAGCTCGTCCTGGTGGCGATGGCCGTCCCCGGGGCCGAAGGCCGCAGCCTCGCCGACCCAGGCGGCGCGCGCGGTGATCGTGTCCGGGTGCTCCAGGCCCAGGACCCGCATCATGCGAGGGAGCAGGCGCTCCAGTTCGGCGGTCCTGGCGCTGTTCCGGAGGCGCATCGCGCGGTGGTAGCCCGCCCGCACCGTGAGGGTGTCCTGCGCGCCGACCTCCTCGGTCAGGTCGGTGGTCAGCCTGGCGAGCCGGTCCACGACGTCGAAGGGCTCGTCCTCCAGCAGTTGTGCCAGCCTGCGTTCCAGCATCGTGCGGACGGCCTCGTCGGCCCGGGTGTGCACGGTCGGGGAGTACGCCGGAGGGGGCGGGAAGGAGGCCGCCTCCTGCGGTGCGGCGACCTCGCTCCGGGCTATCTCCGCCAGCCGTCGGGACACTTCGTCCGCGGTCCCCGGCCGGTCGGCGGGAGACTTCGCGAGGAGGTCGCCCACGAGGGTGTCGAGCGCGGCCGGCAGTTCCTCCCGTACGGAACGGGGCAGGGTCGGCTCGGTCATGAGGTGCTGCGCGAGCAGCTCGTGCACCTCGCCTCCCGGGAACGGCAGCCTGCCGGTGAGCAGTTGCATCAGTACGCAGCCGAGGGCGTAGAGGTCGGCCCGCCCGTCGACGGGGACTCCGGTCGAGCCGCCCGTCCAGCGTTCCGGGGCCATGTACGGGAACGAGCCGATGATCACGCCGGTGGCGGTCAGGTCCGTGGTGGGCGAGCCGTGGGACTTGGCGATCCCGAAGTCGAGGACCTTGGTCACCCCGGTGTCGGTGATCATCACGTTGCCCGGTTTCACGTCCCGGTGGACGATCCCGGCGTCGTGCGCGGCCCCGAGGGCGTCCGCGATCCGCGTGGTCCACTCCAGAACGTCCGCGAGCGGTGGTACACCGGCGTCCAGGACCTGCGAGAGGCTGCGGCCCTGAAGGAGTTCCATCACGAGGAACACCGCGTCGCGGCCGTCGTGTTCGGTACGGCCGAAGTCGTGGATGGTGGCGATGTTCGGGTGGGCGAGATTCCCGGCGAGACTGGCCTCGCGTTCGAACCGGCGCGTGGCCTCGGGCGTATCCGGGAAGCCGATCTTCACCGCCACCGAGCGGCCCACCCGACTGTCCTCGGCCCGCCAGACCTCCCCGAAGCCGCCCCTGCCGAGCAACTCGACGACCTCGTAGCGGCCCTCGATCGTCGCGCCCACGCCCCGGCTCCCATCCCCCGTGATCCACTTCCCCGCAGGCATTATCCCCGAGCGGCGCCGGTCGGTACGCGGCCGCTCACCGCCGGTGAGGGCCCGCGACGGAACGGTCGTCCGCGCCCACCGGTGGGGCCGAGGGTCTCCCCGTTTCGTGAGCTGCGTCACAAGGTGTCACAGGCGTCGGGGGCGTGGTGTCTCAAGGGCGAACCCCCGGATGCGAAGTTCGGGGACGAACCCCCGAGAGACGGAGCGGACACCATGGCTGAGAACACCGAGGTCGTCGTGATCGGCGGAGGCTACGCCGGTGTGATGGCGGCCAACCGCCTGACGCGGCGGGGCGACGTGACCGTGACGCTGATCAACCCGCGGCCGGACTTCGTCCACCGGATCCGTCTGCACCAGCTGGTGGCCGGGACCGGCGACGCGGTCGTCCCGTACCGGGAGGTCCTGGCCGGGGGCGTCCGGCTGGTCGTCGACAGCGTGACGCGGATCGACGCCGCCGGGCGCGGGGTCGCCCTGGCCGGCGGCGGCACGGTCGGTTACGACTACCTGGTCTACGCGGTGGGCAGCGGCAGCGCCGACCCGACCGTGCCCGGCGCGGCCGAGTTCGCGCACCCGATCGCCACGCTGGAGGACGCGCAACGGCTGCGGCCGCTCCTCGACGCCGCGCCCGACGGGGCCGGGGTGACGGTCGTCGGCGCCGGTCCCACGGGCATCGAGACGGCCGCGGAGCTGGCCGGGGCGGGCCGCGCCGTGACCCTGGTCTGCGGCGGGGTGCTCGGCCCGTACCTGCACGCGCGCGGCCGGCGTTCGGTCGCCAAGCGGCTCGCCGGGCTCGGAGTGATCGTGCTCGAAGGCCCCGACACGGTGGTGACGGCGGTGACGGCCGGGGCCGTGCGGCTGCGCGACGGCCGTGAGGTGCCGGGCGCGGTGACCGTCTGGACGGCCGGCTTCGGGGTGCCGGAGCTGGCGGCGCGCAGCGGGCTCGGCGCCGACGCCCTGGGCCGCCTGCTCACCGACGAGACGCTGACCAGCCTGGACGACGACCGCATCGTCGCGGCCGGGGACTCGGCGGCCCCGTCGGACCTGCCGCCGCGGATGAGCTGCCAGGCCGCGATGCCGCTCGGCGCGCGGGCCGCCGACACGGTGCTCAGCCGGATCGAGGGCAAGCGGCCCGAGACGCTCAACCAGCCCTTCGGCGCCCAGTGCATCAGCCTCGGCCGCGACGAGGGCATCTTCCAGTTCGCCCGCAACGACGTCGCCATCTGGTTCCACGTCGACGGCGGCCTCGGGGCGCGGATGAAGGAATCCGTGTGCAAGGGCGTCGTCCACCACCTGGCCGGCGAGGCGAACAAGCCCGGTTCGTACAAGTTGCACCGCGTCTCGGGAG
Source organism: Streptomyces sp. NPDC057939 (assembly GCF_042887545.1). NCBI lineage: Bacteria > Bacillati > Actinomycetota > Actinomycetes > Kitasatosporales > Streptomycetaceae > Streptomyces > Streptomyces sp. NPDC057939. The sequence continues at coordinate 37,688 of NZ_JBHVPG010000060.1, read as the reverse complement.
CGGCCAAGCGCCGGCAGCAGTTGACATTGATGCAGGGGCGCGGGGCGGCCGCGTCCCCCGAACCGGCAGCCTGGTGAGTCGACAAGAACCTGGGGGACCTCGCAATGGATGAACGCACGGCGGCCGTCGGCGATCGTGGGACGGCCGCGACCGAGGGGGGCGCGGGTCCGCGCGGGCACGTCCCGGGGCCGGCGACCGAGACGTTCGTCGCCCACCGCAACCTGCTCTTCACCGTCGCCTACGAGATGCTCGGATCGGCGGCCGACGCCGAGGACGTCCTCCAGGAGACCTGGCTGCGGTGGATCGAGGTCGACCTGGCGGAGGTCCGCGACCGGCGTTCCTACCTGGTGCGGATGACGACCCGGCAGGCCCTCAACCGGCTGCGCACGATGAGCCGCCGCAAGGAGTCGTACGTCGGGTCCTGGCTGCCGGAGCCGCTGCTGACGGTGCCCGACGTGGCCGAGGACGTCGAGCTCGCCGAGAGCGTGTCGATGGCCATGCTGCTGGTCATGGAGACCCTGTCGCCGACGGAGCGGGCCGTCTTCGTGTTGCGCGAGGCCTTCGACGTCGGCTTCGAGGAGATCGCGGCCGCCGTCGACAAGAGCCCGGCGGCCGTCCGTCAGATCGCGCACCGGGCCCGCCGGCACGTCGACGCCCGCCGGCCCCGGGCGACGGTCTCCCGGGGTGGGGCCAGGGCGGCCGTGGAGTCGTTCCGGCGCGCGCTCGAAACGGGCGACCTGCAAGGCCTGATGGACGTACTGGCCCCCGAGGCCGTGCTCGTGGCCGACGGCGGCGGCGTCAAGCAGGCGAGTCCGCGACCGATCGTCGGCGCCGACAAGGTGGCGCGCCTCATCACGGGCGGCATCGCCAAGAAGGGGATCACGCTCACCGCCGCCCCCGCCGTGGTCAACGGCAACGCGGCGCTCGTCCTGCGGCTCGACGGCGAGTTCGACGGCGTCCTGTCGTTCCGCTTCGAGGGCGACCGCATCGCCGACCTGTACTACGTCCGCAACCCGGAGAAGCTGACGCGCGTCGCGTCCGAGACCGCGCTCAGCAGGAGCTGAACGCGACGACCGGGGGTCCGGGCCGACGGACCGGGCCCCGCATGGGGAGAACACGTTCTCGTTCTGACCTTCCGTCAGAATGGAACGTGTTCTAGCCTGCCGCGCATGGGCATCGGAATCACTGGGGAACAACGGGAGCTGGCCGCCGCCGTCCGTGGCTGGGTCGCACGGGCCGTGCCGCCCGAGGAGGTGCGCAAGCTGCTCGACACCCCGCCGCGGTCCGGGGAACGGCCCGCCTACTGGGACGGCCTCGCGGAGGCCGGACTGCTGGCGCCCCACCTGGAGGGCGGGACGCTGCTGGACCTGGCCGTCGTGGTGGAGGAGGCCGCCCGGGCGGCGCTGCCCGGGGCGTTCCTGGCGAGCGCGCTGGCCTCCGTACTCCTGGACCGGGCCGGGGTCGGTCCGCTCGACGGCCGGGTCGGGGCGGTCGCCCTCGGGCCCGGCGACCTCACGGCCGTCCCCGTCGAGGGCGGCGGGCACCTGTTGGACGGGGTCGCGCCGCCCGTGCTCGGCGCGGGGGAGGCCGAGCTCCTGCTCCTCGCCGCCCGGACCGACGACGGGACGACGCGCTGGTTCGCGGTGGACGCCGCCGCGCTGGACATCCGCACCCACGAGAGCGCCGACCCGACCCGCCCGACCGCCGAGGTGCGGGCGCGGGCCGTCACCGTCGCGGCCGACCGGCTGCTGGAGCTGGACACCGACCTCGTCACCGACCTGGCCCGCGCCCTGTTCGCCGCCGACGCCTGCGGCACCGCCGCCTGGGCGGTGCACACGGCCGCCGAGTACGCGAAGGTCCGCGAACAGTTCGGCCGGCCCATCGGACGGTTCCAGGGCGTCAAACACCTGTGCGCCGACATGCTGGTCCGCCTCGAACAGGCCCGCGCCCTCGCCTGGGACGCCGTGAACTGCGCGGACGAACCCGACGGGGACCCCGCGGCCCGCTCGCTCGTCGCCGCCCTCGCCGCCGGGGCCGCCCTCGACGCTGCCTGGTCCTGCGCCAAGGACTGCATCCAGGTCCTCGGCGGCATCGGCTTCACCTGGGAGCACGACGCCCACATCCACCTGCGCCGGGCCCTCGTGGCCCGCCAACTCCTCGGCCCCGGCGACGGACACCGGCTGAGCGCCGTGCGCCACGCCGCCGCCGGCGCCCGGCGCGAGCTGCGCCTGGAACTCCCCGCCGAGGCCGAGACCCACCGGGCGGCCGCCCGGACCGCCATCGGCGCGGCCCGCGGCCTCGACCCGGCCGCCGCCCGCCGGGCGCTCGCCCCCACCGGCTACGCGGCCCCCCACCTGCCACCGCCGTACGGGCTCGGCGCCGGGCCCGTCCAGCAGCTCGTCGTCCAACAGGAACTGGCCGCGGCCGGGGTCCGCCTCTCCGACCTGGGGATCGCCACCTGGGTCGTGCCCTCGCTGCTCGCCTACGGGACGGACGCGCAACGCGAGGCGTACGTCCTGCCCACCCTGCGCGGCGACACGACCTGGTGCCAACTGTTCTCCGAGCCGGGCGCCGGCTCCGACCTGGCCTCCCTGCGGACCCGCGCGGAACGCACCGATACGGGCACCTGGAGGGTCAACGGGCAGAAGGTGTGGACGAGTTCCGCGCACACCGCCGACTTCGGGATCCTGCTGGCCCGTACCGATCCGGACGCGCCGAAGCACAAGGGCCTCGGCTACTTCGTCGTCGACATGAGGAACACCCGAGGCATCGACGTCCGTCCGCTGAAGGAGATCACCGGCGAGGCCCTCTTCAACGAGGTCTGGTTCGACGACGCCGAACTCCCGCAGGACGCCCTGGTCGGCGCCGCCGACGGCGGCTGGCGGGTCGCCCGCAACACCCTGGGCAACGAACGCGTCCACATGGCCGACCAGATGACCTTCGACACCGGCCTCGAAGCGCTGATCGCCGCCTCCGCCGACCTCGACGGGGCCCACCGCGCGCGGATCGGCGCGCTGGTGGCCGAGGCGCACGCGCTCGCCTGCATCGGGCTGCGGACCACCCTCCAGCAGGTGTCCGGGCTGGAGCCGGGCGCGGGCGCGTCCGTACGAAAACTCCTCCAGACCCCGCACCAGCAGCGGACCGCCGAGCTCGCGCTCGAACTGCTGGGGCCGGCGGGCGCCGTCCGCGAGGGGGCGGGGGAGCGGGCCGTGCACGGAATGCTCATGTCCCGCTGCCTGACCATCGCCGGGGGCACCACCCAGGTCCAGCTCAACGTCGTCGCCGAGCGGATTCTCGGCCTCCCCAGGGACTGAAGGGACTGCACGGACATGAAGTCGTACATCGTGGGCGTCGGCATGACGAAGTTCGAGAAGCCGGAATCGCGGGACTGGCAGTACTGGGACATGGCAAAGGAGGCCGGGACCGCCGCGCTGACGGACGCGGGCGTGGACTACCGGCTCGTCGAGCAGGTGCCGGTCGGATACTGCTTCCAGGCCTCCACCGCCGGCCAGCGGGCGGCGTACGAACTGGGGTTGAGCGGGGTCCCGGTCTACAACGTCAACAACAACTGCGCGACGGGTTCGACGGCGTTGATGATGGCGCGGCAGTTCGTGGAGGGCGGGATCAGCGACTGCGTCCTCGCGCTGGGCTTCGAGAAGATGAAGCGCGGCGCGCTCGGCGGCGGCGCCGACGGGGGCGACTTCAAGACGTCCCCGGTCGCCCGGCACTACGGGATCATGGCCGCCGCGCACGGCTTCGAGATGTCCCCGCCCACCGCGCAGATCTTCGGGAACGCGGCCCGCGAGCACATGGACCGGTACGGGACCACGCCCGAACAGCTCGCTGCGGTCGGTGCGAAGAACCACCGGCACTCCGCGAACAACCCGAACGCGCAGTTCCAGGACGTGTACACGGTCCCGGAGATCCTGGCCGCGAAGGAGATCCACGCACCGCTGACCAAACTGCAGTGCTCGCCGACCTCGGACGGCGCGGCGGCTGCGCTGGTGGTCTCGGAACGCTTCCTCGTCCGGCACGGACTGCACGACAAGGCCGTGGAGATCGTCGGGCAGGCGATGACCACGGACACCGAGGCGAGCTTCGGCGGCTCGTGCATCGACGTCGTCGGCAAGCCGATGACGGCCGCGGCGGCCCGCCAGGTGTACGAGGCCTCCGGGCTCGGCATCGAGGACGTCGACGTGATCGAGCTGCACGACTGCTTCTCCGTCAACGAACTCCTCACCTACGAGGCGCTCGGCATGTGCGCCGACGGGGCCTCCGGCAAGCTCGTGGAGAGCGGCGCCACCACCTACGGCGGTCGCTGGGTGGTCAACCCGTCGGGCGGCCTGATCTCGAAGGGCCACCCGCTGGGGGCGACGGGACTCGCGCAGGCGGCGGAGCTGGTGTGGCAACTGCGCGGCGAGGCCGGCCCGCGACAGGTCCCCGGAGCGGGGGTGGGCCTCGCCCACAACATCGGGCTGGGCGGGGCCGCGGTGGTGACCATGCTGCGGAGGTAGTTCCCGGGCCCGCCACCGCGGCAGTCCCCGCGGTCCCGCGTGGCGGGCCCCGGGGAGGGAGCCGAGAATGGGAGGGCCGGACCGCGCCCCGCGCCGTCGCCCGCACCGGGTGAGGGCCGGGGCGGGCCGGGGTCCGGCCGTGTCGGGGTCCATTCCAGGGACTGCAGGTGATGGCGCATGTGCCGATGGCTCGCGTACTCGGGAACGCCCATGTTGCTCGACACCATCCTGTACAAACCCGCCCACTCGTTGATCGATCAGAGCCTGCACTCGAAGCTGGGTGTGGAGACGACGAACGGCGACGGCTTCGGCGTCGGGTGGTACACCGAGACGGAGGACAACGAGACGCCCGCCATCCTGCGGGACATCGGGCCGGCGTGGAACAACCGGAACCTGCGGGAGATCGCGGACCACGTCCGTTCCCCGCTGTTCTTCGCACACATCCGGGCATCGACCGGCTCGGCCGTGCAGCAGACGAACTCGCACCCCTTCCGGCACGGACGCTGGATGTTCATGCACAACGGGGCCATCTCGGGCTTCCACCTCATGCGCCGCGAACTGTGCATGCTCGTCGACCCGGTCCTGTTCGCCGACATCGAGGGCACGACCGACTCCGAGGTGATGTTCTACCTGGCCCTCACCTTCGGCCTGGAGGAGGACCCGCCCACCGCCGTCGCCAGGATGGCCGGAGTCGTGGAGCGGGCGGGCCGCGCCCACGGCGTGGAGTTCCCCCTCCAGATGACGCTCGCCATCACCGACGGCGTGAGCGTCTGGGGATTCCGCTACTCCAGCGGCCACAGCTCCCGGTCGCTGTTCTACAGCAGCCGGGTCGAGACGCTGCGCCGGCTGCACCCCGACAAGGCGTTCCTGCGGGACGTCTCCGACGAGACCCGGTTGATCGTCTCAGAGCCGCTCGGTGACCTGCCCGGCGCGTGGAACCAGGTGCCGGAGAGCACCTACGGCGTCGTACGACCCGACGGCCGGGACGCGCTGTTCCCCTTCCACCCGGCGGCGGCGTGACGGACGGCCGACCTCGGCGCGGCCGGCCCGCGCACGCCCGACCGACCCACGCCCGACCCCCGCACGGCCGACCGCCGCACGCCCGACCGCCTCACGGCCGGTCCAGGGCGGGGTCGATCACCGTTTCGCCCCGGGACGCGCGGCGCAGGGCGTCCGCGAGGTCCTCGACGGGGCCGTCGCGCAGGACCAGGCCGGCCGCGCCCGCCGCGAGGACCGCCTCCAGCAGGCCCGGCCGCGCCGAGCCGGTCAGGACCAGGACGCGGCATTCCGGATCGTCCGCCAGCAGTTCGCCCACCGCCGCCGGGTCCTCGACGAGGGCCACCGCCGGCCGGGCCGTCAGGTCCCGGACCACCTCGATGTCGGGCTGGAGGCCGAGGTGTACGGCCAGGGCCGGGTTCGCCGGGTGCAGCAGCACGCGCAGGGACCGGGCCGGTCGGTGCGCGGAGGGCATCTCTTCCACCCCGGAAGGGTAAGTCCAGGCCTCCGAGCGAATCGGCAACACGCCTGGCGGAAAGACCATCTGACTGCAAGTCAGGACTCTTCCCAACTGCTGGGGCGTGCGTTATACATTCCCTCACCAGCCCTAGAACGCGTTCTAGAACGCCGTCCTTCGGGCCGGTCCCGCATACGACCTCGGTGCGGCCGACGGTGCGGACGGCCGCACCGAGGTCTTCCAAGGCCCCACGGCCTCGGTTTCCAACGACAGGGAGCAGCAGCCTCATGCCGATCGATGCCGCCAGGGCCCTCGCCGCCGAACCCCGCCGGGGAGACATCGGCTGGGACCACAAGGACATCCAGCTCTACCACCTCGGACTCGGCGCCGGCCTCCCGGCCACCGACCCGGACGAGCTGCGCTACACCCTGGAGTCCAAGCTCCACGTCCTGCCCAGCTTCGCCACCGTCGCCGGCGCCGGCATGGCCATGCTCGGCGGCCTCGCCGCACCCGGCATCGACGTGAACCTCGCCGCAGTCCTGCACGGCGGCCACTCCATCGAGCTCCACCGGCCGATCCCCGTCAAGGGCCGCGCCACCTCCACCTCCAAGGTCGCCGCCCTCCACGACAAGGGGAAGGCGGCCGTGATCGTGCTGCGCTCCGAGGTCGCGGACGCCGACGGGCCCCTGTGGACCAGCGACGCGCAGCTCTTCGTGCGCGGCGAGGGCGGCTTCGGCGGCGAGCGCGGTCCCTCCGTACGGGAGGAACTGCCCGAGCGTGCCCCCGACCGGGTCGAGGAACGGCACATCCGGGAGGACCAGGCGCTGCTCTACCGCCTCTCCGGCGACTGGAACCCGCTGCACGCCGACCCCGAGTTCGCCAAGCTCGCGGGTTTCGACCAGCCGATCCTGCACGGCCTGTGCTCGTACGGGATGACCCTCAAGGCGGTCGTGGACACCGCGCTCGGCGGCGACGTGTCCCGGGTCCGCGCCTACCGCACCCGCTTCGCCGGGATCGTGTTCCCCGGCGAGACGCTGCGCATCCGGATGTGGCAGGAGCCCGGCCGCGTCCTGATCTCCGTGACCGCAGTCGAACGGGACGACGCGCCGGTCCTCGCCGACACCGTCGTCGAACACGCGTAACGCAGCAACGCAGTCGGACCGACAGAAGGAGCCGCACCGTGCGCGCAGCACTGCAGAGCGAGATCGGCCAGGACAAGCTGGAGGTCGTCGAGGACATGGAGGCCGTGGGCCTCGGTCCCGGCAAGGTGAAGATCCGCATCAAGGCCACCGGCCTGTGCCACTCCGACCTCTCCGCGATGAGCGGCGTCCTGCCGCAGCCCGCACCGTTCATTCCGGGCCACGAGGGCTCCGGCGTGATCGCCGACGTCGGTGACGGGGTCACCCACCTGAAGCAGGGCGACCGGGTACTGGTCTGCTGGCTGCCGCCGTGCGGGCACTGTCCCTCCTGCAAGCGCGGCCAGGGCCACCTGTGCCTGGAGAGCCTCGTCAACGCGGGCACCCCCAACTTCCGCCGGGCCGGCGGCGACATCTTCGGCTTCGCCGCGACGGGCACCTTCGCCGAGGAACTCGTCGTCGACGCCAAGTGCGCCGTGCCGATCCCCGACGACGTGCCCTTCGACATCGCCGCCCTCATCGGCTGCGGCGTCACCACCGGGCTCGGCGCGGCCATCAACACCGCCAAGGTCGAGGCCGGTTCCTCGGTGGCCGTCATCGGCTGCGGCGGCGTCGGGATCTCCGTCCTCCAGGGCGCCAAGGTGCAGGGCGCCGCGCAGATCATCGCCGTCGACCCGGTCGAGTCCCGGCGCGAGGCCGCGCTGCGGTTCGGGGCGAGCGAGGCCGTGTCCCCGGACGCCTTCGACGACGCCAAGAACCGGATCACCGGCGGCGAGGGCTTCGACTACGTCTTCGAGGTCGTCGGCAAGTCCGCGACCGCGCAGACCGCCTACAAGATGACCCGGCGCGGCGGCAGCGTCGTCATCGTCGGAGCGGGAGCGCTCGACGACACGTTCCAGATCGACATGTTCTCGCTGTTCTTCGACGAGAAGAAGATCCTGCCCTCCATGTACGGGGGCGGCGACGTGCTCCGCTCCTACGAGCGGACCATCGCCCTGTGGCGGGCCGGTCGGGTGGACCTGGAGAGCCTGATCACCCACCGGGTGCAGCTCGCCGAGATCAACGACGCCCTCGACCAGATGCGCACCGGCGTGGCCCTGCGCACCTGCATCGAACTCTGACCCGTTTCGAGAGGAACCGTACGGATGTCACTGCCACTTGAGGGACTCTCCGCGATCGTCACCGGCGCCGGCCGTGGGCTCGGCCGGGCCGAGGCGATCGAACTCGCCCGGCTGGGCGCGAGCGTGGTCGTCAACGACTTCGGGCAGAGCGGGCGGGACGGCTCCGGAGAGGCGTCCGCCGCCCCGGCGGAGGAGGTGGCCGAGGAGATCCGGGCCGCGGGCGGACAGGCGGTGGCGCACCTCGGTGACGTGGCCGACTTCGAGCAGGCGCGGGAACTCGTCGGCCTGGCGGTCTCCCGCTTCGGCAAGCTCGACGTCCTGGTCAACAACGCGGGCATCCTGCGCGACCGGATGGTCTTCTCGATGTCGGAGGAGGAATGGGACTCGGTGATCCGGGTCCACCTCAAGGGTCACTTCAACACCACGCACTTCGCGTCCGCGCACTGGCGGGAGCGGTCGAAGGCGGCGGGCGGTCCGGTGTACGGCCGGATCGTCAACACCTCCTCCGAGGCCTTCCTCGGCGGTTCGGCCGGCCAGCCGAACTACGCGGCGGCCAAGGGCGGCATCGTCGGCCTGACCACCTCCACCGCCCTGGCGCTGGCCAAGTACGGGGTGACGGCCAACGCCATCTGCCCGCGCGCCCGCACCAGGATGACCGAGGACGTCTTCGCGGGCTTCCAGGTCCCGGAGGAGGGCAGGCTGGACGCCCTCGCCCCCGAACACGTCGCCCCGTTGGTCGGCTACCTGGCCTCCCCGGCCTCGGCGAGGGCCAACGGGCAACTGTTCGTGGTGCACGGCGGGATCGTGGTCGTGATGGAACGCCCGCGGGTGGCCGCCAAGTTCGACACCACCAAGGAGGCCTTCTCCTACGAGGAGCTCGACGAGGTCCTCACCCCGCACTACGACTCCCGCCCGGCGGAGGAGACCTTCGCGGCGACCGAGGTACTGGGCCTCAAGCACGGCTGACCGCCACGGAGCGAGGAGGGGCGGCGGCCCGGGGCGGGGACCCCCGGGCCGCCGCCCCGCCGTGCTCCGTCAGGCCCCGTTCGGCAGGCCGCGCGGTCGGTCCAGGAAGCCGAGGGCTTCCCGCAGGTCCTCCGGGCGGCGGTAGTGGACGCCCGTCATGCCCAGCGCCTCGGCCGCCTCGACGTTCTCCCGCCGATCGTCCACGAACAGGCAACGGCCCGGCGCCGCCCCGGCCCGCGCGACCGCGATCTCGTAGATCTCCGGGTCCGGCTTGGCCACGCCCACGCGGGCGCTGCTGACGACGTGGTCGGCGAGGCCGGTCAGGCCCATCGTCTCCAGGTCGTCCTCAAGGTCCACGGTCGCGTTCGTCACCAGGACCAGCGTCAGCCCCGCCGCACGCGCCTCCCGCAGCGCGCCGACCGTCGCGACGTCCGCCGAGAACGGGGCCGTGGCCAGCGCCGAGGCCAGCTCGTGCGCCAGCTCCGCGGGTACGCCGTGCGAGCCGGTCAGGCCCTCGGTGACGGACTCCACCCATTGGGCCGGGGTGATCCGGCCGCGCATCAGCGGCCCGTCCCGCTCCGGTGCGAACGCGACCTCCGCGGTGGTGCCCTCGGGGAGCCCGGAGCGGCGTTCCAGCCCGGTCAGGCGCGTGGAGTCGTAGAAGCGGATCACGTTGTCGACGTCGCACAACACTGCGTCGTAGGGCCGGGCCGTACCGAGGTCTTCGGAGATCGTCACCCGCCCTGCCTACCACGGGTCGGTCGAACCTCAGCCGAGCGGGGCCTGCTGGAGGGGGACCGGGCGGGCGGCCGGCTCCGCCGGCGGGTCCGGGTCGACGGGCGGCTGCGGGTCCAGGTGGACCGGCGGCAGCGGGGCGACGGGCTGGCCGAGGCTCATCACGCCGCAGGGGGCCTCCGGGACGGAGTACGGCAGGTGCAGTCGGCCCTCCGCCGTCCACAGGCCGGTCCCGCCCAGCCAGCCCGTCGGCGCGCCGAGCCGGAACACGTGCCGGTCGGCGGGTCGCCACAGGGCGAGGCCGGCCTCGCCGACGCGCAGCGCGACCCCGCAGGTCTCCGGCATCAGGACCTGCCCCGGCTGGACGGCGAAGGGGGTCGCCTCCTCCTCCAGCCGCAGGCACTCGGGGAAGCGGACGGGTCGGGCGCTGCCCAGCACCCCCCAGCCGAGCCGCGGTTCGCCCGGGGCGTCCGAGCGGATCACCAGCAGCCCGCTGTCGGGGGCGGCCAGCAGCAGCCGGTCGTCGCTGTCCTCGGAGATCTGGAGCAGCGGGCTGACCGCCCCGGCCAGGTCGACGGCGACGGTCTTGGTGCGGCCGTCCAGTTCGCGGTCCAGCGCGAGCAGCCGGCCCGCCCGGTCCAGCCAGACGCCGCCCGAGCAGAGGCCCGGGACCTGGGCGACCCGCTGCGGCCCGGAGGGGCTTCCGGCGACCTGCCAGACGGTGCTGTCCTCGGGGCCCACCGCCAGGGCGTAGGCGCAGGCGCCGTCGGGTGACGGGGGCAGCAGGGTGACCCGCAACCCCTCCTGAGCGGGGACGGAGCCGAGGACGAGTTCCCCGGTGCGGGGGGCCGCCTCCGTGCCCGTCGGGTACAGCAGGGCGAAGACGTGCCGGTCGGCGACCCGGCGGTGGATCAGCACCCGCCCGTCGGCCAGCGGCAGCACCTCGCTGTCGGCCTCCTCCGGCTGCGCGAGCGGCAACGGCACCGCGTACGCCTCCGGCCCGGCCAGCGTCCAGCGTTCCGGGTAGCGCGCCTCCCCCTCACCGGCCAGCCGCGCGGCGTAGGCGCCGTCGGCGGTGATCGTGAACGGGTCGGTCCTCGTGATCTCGATGGCGCAGACAGTCATCCGGGCCGTCACCTCCGCTGAGGAAGCTAGTTTCGTACCCCCTGCCGAACCACACGACGCAGCAGGCTTCACACGTACGGGTGGCCACGGGGCGGTTCGCCCTCGGAAGACAGCGCGATTGTGCTGTTGCATATCGGGGCGATTGGGATACGGGCGCGCTCACCTGTGCCCCTCCCGGACCCGCGGCGCTCCCGGAGCCCGCCGGGAACGGCGGCCGGCGGCGGCGTTCCGGGGCGGCGCACACCCCCTGGCCGGGCCCGGAGCGGCCCGGAGGCGAAGGGGGGCCCGAAAAAGGGGCGGTAGCCTTGGCCTGTGCCCCGTCTCTCTGAAGTCATCGCCGCGCTGGACGCTCTCTGGCCCCCCTCGCGGGCCGAGCAGTGGGACGCGGTCGGAACCGTGTGCGGCGACCCCGACGCCGAGGTGACCCGCGTCCTGTTCGCCGTGGACCCGGTCCAGGAGATCGCCGACGAGGCGGTGAAGCTGGGCGCCGACCTGATCGTCACCCACCACCCGCTCTACCTGCGCGGAACCACGACCGTCGAGGCGGGCACCTTCAAGGGCCGCGTCGTGCACACGCTGATCAGGAACGACATCGCGCTGCACGTCGCCCACACCAACGCCGACACCGCCGACCCCGGCGTGTCCGACGCCCTGGCCGGCGCCCTCGACCTGCGGATCACCGGCCCCCTCGTGCCCGATCCCACCGACCCGACGGGCCGCCGCGGCCTCGGCCGGATCTGCGAACTGGACCACCCCGAGACCCTGCGCGAGTTCGCCGCCCGCGCCGCCGCCCGGCTGCCGCACACCGCGCAGGGCATCCGCACCGCGGGCGACCCGGACGCCGTCATCCGTACCGTCGCCGTCAGCGGCGGCTCCGGCGACAGCCTCTTCGCGCAGGTCCGTGCCGCCGGCGTGGACGCCTTCCTCACAGCGGACCTGCGGCACCACCCGGTGTCCGAGGCCCGCGAGCAGAGCCCGCTCGCCCTCGTCGACGCCGCCCACTGGGCCACCGAGTGGCCTTGGTGCGAGCAGGCCGCCGCCCAGCTCGACGCGATCTCCGAGCGCCACGGATGGGGTCTGCGGACCCACGTCTCGCGCACGGTCACCGACCCGTGGACGGCGCACGCGCCGTCCGTCACACCCCCTTCTCACTCAGGAGCCCCCAACTGAACGCCGAGCCCGCCGACCAGATCCGACTTCTCGACGTCCAGGCCCTGGACGTGCGGCTGTCGCAGCTCGCCCACAAGCGCAAGTCGCTGCCCGAGCACGCCGAGGTCGACTCCCTGACCAAGGACCTCAGCCAGCAGCGCGACCTGCTCGTCGCCGCCCGGACCCAGGCCGGCGACGCCGCCCGCGAGCAGACCAAGGCCGAGCAGGACGTCGACCAGGTGCGCCAGCGGGCCGCCCGCGACCAGCAGCGCCTCGACACCGGCGTCGGCATCTCGGCCCGCGACCTGGCCAACCTGCAGAGCGAGGTCGTCTCCCTCGCCAAGCGGCAGGGCGACCTGGAGGACGTCGTCCTTGAGGTCATGGAGCGCCTGGAGGCCGCCCAGGAGCGCGTCACCGGCCTGACCGAGCGCGTCGCCGCCCTGGAGGCCAAGCTGACCGACGCCACCGCGCGCCGCGACGCCGCCACCGGTGAACTCGACGACGAGGCCGCCAAGATCTCCAAGGACCGCGAGGTCATCGTCGGCTCCATGCCGGCCGCCCTCATGGCCCTGTACGAGAAGATCCGCGTCAAGCAGGGCGGTGTCGGCGCCGCGCGCCTGTACCAGCGTCGCTGCGAGGGCTGCCGGCTGGAGCTCGACATGGCGGAGATCAACGAGATCAAGGCCGCGGCCCGCGACCAGGTCGTCCGGCACGAGAACTGCGGACGCATCCTCGTCCGTGCGGCGGACTCGGGCATCTGATGCCGCACTTCGTCGTCGAGGCGGACGGCGGATCCCGGGGGAACCCGGGGCCCGCCGGCTACGGCGCGGTCGTCCTGGACCCGGCGACGGGTGAGACGCTGGCCGAGCGCGGCGAGTTCATCGGCGTCGCGACCAACAACGTCGCCGAGTACAAGGGCCTCATCGCCGGCCTGAAGGCGGCGCGCGAGCTGGCACCCGACGCCACGGTCAGGGTCCGGATGGACTCCAAGCTGGTCGTCGAGCAGATGTCGGGGCGCTGGAAGATCAAGCACCCGGACATGAAGCCGCTCGCCGCGGAGGCCGCGAAGGTCCTGCCGCGCGCCCAGGTCACCTACGAGTGGATCCCGCGCGAGCGCAACAAGCACGCGGACCGGCTCGCCAACGAGGCGATGGACGCGGGCAAGCGCGGAAAGCAGTGGGAGCCCTCCGCCTCCACGGCCGTCTTCGCCGCCCCCGCGGCCCCCTCCGGGCCCCCCGGCGACGCGGCGAAGGGCGCCGCGGCCGTCCGCGCCGCCCTGGCCTCCGGCGGCGGTACGGGGCGTGCCCGCACGGCCGACACCGCCGCGGCGAACTCCGTCGCGACCGGCCCCCGGGAGACCGACACCCTGTTCGGCGACGAGGCCGCCCCGGGCGCCGACGCGACGACCGCCACCACCGCGCACGCCGCCCCGGCTCCGGTCGAGGAGCAGCGGCCCGGCAAGGCCGCCGCGGGCACCGGTACCGGCTGGGGCCCCGACATGGGCGCCCCGGCCACGTTCGTGCTGCTTCGGCACGGCGAGACGGCCCTCACCCCGCAGAAGCGGTTCTCCGGCAGCGGCGGCACCGACCCCGAGCTGTCGCCGGCCGGCCGCCGCCAGGCCGAGGCCGTCGCCGCGGCGCTGGCCTCGCGGGGCACCGTGCAGGCCGTCGTCAGCTCACCGCTGCGCCGTTGCCGGGAGACGGCCCAGGCCGTCGCGGACCGTCTCGGGCTGCCCGTCACCGTCGAGGAAGGGCTCCGCGAGACCGACTTCGGCGCCTGGGAGGGTCTGACCTTCGCCGAGGTGCGGGAGCGGTTCCCGGACGACCTCCAGGCGTGGCTGGACTCCCCGAAGGCGGCCCCCACGGGTGGCGGCGAGAGCTTCGCGACCGTCACCCGCCGGGTCTCCGCCACCCGCGACCGGCTCCTCGCCGCGCACGCGGGCCGCACGGTCCTGCTCGTCACGCACGTGACCCCGGTCAAGACCCTGGTCCGCCTCGCTCTGGGCGCCCCGCCGGAGTCCCTGTTCAAGATGGAGCTCTCCGCGGCCTCCCTGTCGGCGGTCGCCTACTACGCCGACGGCAACGCCTCGGTCCGGCTCCTGAACGACACCGCGCACCTGCGCTGATCGCGGGCCCCGCGAACCGGGCCCCGCGAACGACGAGAACCCCCGCCGTACCGGCGGGGGTTCTCGTGCGTGCGCCCTCGGGCGCGAAGAGGAGTACGGCAGACGAGCCGGCCTGTACGCCGGGTTCTGTCGCCCGGAGACCTCGCGGTCGCCGGGGAGACGGCCATCCATCTAGGACCGGCGTTGCCACCGGTCTCGTGCGGTCTACCCGCGAACATCGGGCGGGCAGCCCTCGATCGTCCGCGCAGACCCGTCCTGGGACGGATCCTCTTGACCTTGCTCCGGGTGGGGTTTACCTAGCCGCCTGAGTCACCTCAGGCGCTGGTGGTCTCTTACACCACCGTTTCACCCTTACCGAGGACCGAAGTCCCCGGCGGTCTGTTTTCTGTGGCACTGTCCCGCGGGTCACCCCGGGTGGCCGTTAGCCACCACCCTGCCCTGTGGAGCCCGGACGTTCCTCGGCGGGATCCGGGGACCCCGACGCGGCCGCCCGGCCGACTCGTCTGTCGTGCCGACCATGCTACCGGCTGTCCGCGGCGGCTTGACCTTGCCGCAGCGTCAGGGTTTCTACTGAGGGGCATGCGGATCGGAGAGATTGCCGTGCTCGTCGGGGTCACCACCCGAGCGATCCGGCACTACCACCATGTCGGGCTGCTCCCGGAACCGGAGCGGCGCCCCAACGGATACCGGGTCTACACCGTGCGCGACGCCGTGCTGCTGGCCCGCGTACGCCGGCTCACGGAGCTCGGACTGAGCCTGGACGAGGTGCGTGACGTGCTCGCGGACGACGCCGGGCGGGACCTGTCCGACGTCCTCCGGGAACTCGACGCCGACCTCGCCCGGCAGGAGGCCGAACTGGCCCAACGCCGACGCCGGCTGGGGGTTCTCCTCGCCGCCGGCCCCGGCGAGGAAGAACCCGTCTCGCCCGCCCTCGCCGCGCTGCTCGCCCGGGCGCCGCGGACGGACTCGGCCGCGGCGGCCAAGGACCGCGAGCACCTGACGCTGCTCGACGGTCTGGGCGCCGGGGGAGAGGCCGTCTACGCGGCCCTCGGGCGGATCGCCGCCGACCCGAAGGTCCTCGAACTCTACGAACGGCTCGACGAGCTCGACGGGGCCGCCGCCGACGACCCCCGGATCGGGTCGCTCGCCGACGCCCTGGTCGCCGTCGTCCCCGAGGACGTGTTCGCCGCGATCCCCACCGACGGCGTTCTCGTGGAGGGGTTCAAGGAGGCGCTGCTCGCCGACTACGCCCCCGCCCAGGCCGAGGTCGTCCGCCGGGTCATGGAGGCCTTCACCCGGCGCATGGACGGGGGCGGTCGGCGATGAGCGCCGTCCGCGCGGCCCGCGTCGCGGCCGCCGCCGTCATACCGGGCGAGCTGATCCTCGTCGTCTGCGTCGTCTCCGGGGTCCGGCTGCCCGGCTGGGCCGTGGTCGTCGCCGAGGCGCTCGTCCTCGGGGTGTTGCTGCTGGAGGTCCGGGTCCTGTGCTCCCTGTACGCGGCCGCCCGCGCCCGCGGCGCCACCCCGACCGGGGCGCGCCGGGAGGCGGTGCGGGCCGTGGTGCCGGTCGCCGTACGCCGCCTGCTTTTGCACGAGCTGCGCGCGGCGGCCTCGCTGGGCCGGTGGGTGCTGCGCCGCGAGCACGGGGTCGGCCCCGGCGACGTCACCGCCGCCTACACCGGACCGCAGACGGCGATGATGTACGGCCTGGTCTTAGTGTCGGTGGTCGAGACCGTCGCGCTGGCCTTCCTCATCCCCTGGCCCGCCGTGCACCGCGTGGTGCTGGTGCTGGACGTGTACGGGGTCCTGTTGCTGCTGGCCATGCACGCCGCCTGCGTGACCCGGCCGCACGTGGTGCGCCCCGACGGGTCGCTGCGGATCCGGTACGGGGCCCTGTTCGACCTCACCGTCCCGGCGGACGCGGTGGCCTCGGTCCGCGTCGACCGCCGCTACCCGGAGGGCCGGCTGGTCAGGCTGTCCGGAGACGGCAAGGGCGACGGGAACGGCGACGGCAGGGTCGAAGGCACCGGCGGAGGCGCCGGCGACGGCGCGGTGCTCGACCTGATCGTGGGGAGCCAGACCACGGTGACCCTGGAGCTGAACCGCCCGCTGGAGTTCCGCCGCCCGCTCGGTGCCCGCGCCCGGGCCCGGACGATCCGCTTCCATGCGGACGACCCCCGCGCGCTGGTCGCCGCACTGCGGCAACCCGCACCCCCGTGACGGGCCGCCGCACTGCGTGGGGACCCTCCGGGAGGAGGAGCCGTGGGTCGAGGGTCGCAGGCCCGACCGGCCCCGTCCTGTCAAAAACGGCACTGGGGGAGCGGCGCCCCGGGGAGCAGCACGCTCGTGATCCGGCCCTGGACCGGGCGGGCGGCAGACCCGTCATGGCCTTCACGTCCCGTCCGAGGTGGGCCTGGTCGTGGTAGCCGCAGGCGGCCGCGACCCGGGCGGGAGCGGCTCCGGCCGCGAGCTGCCGCAGCGCGTGCTGGAGGCGGAACAGCCGGGCCACCGCCTTGGGCGGCAGGCCGACCTGTTCGCGGAACCGGGCCCGCAGGTGACGGGCGCCCCAACCGGTCTCCTCGGTGGCCCGGGTCAGCGAGCCGCCGTCGGCCCACAGTCGGACCAGGGCGCCGCGCACCTCGGGGGTGACGGCGGGGCCCCCGTCGAGTCGGGCGCGGGCCGGCTCAGGCGGGGGCGAACAGGACCTTCGCGGTGATCGGGTCGGCCTCCGTCAGGCGGACCCGGATGCGGGCGCCGAGCGGCAGATCGTCGGAGGGCGACTCCACCCGGCCGACGACCGCCGGATCCTCCAGGTGGACGGTGCCCACCCGGGGCTCGTGCTCCTTGACGTCGATGACCGTCGCCTCGAACGTCTCCCCGACGTGGTCCTTGAGGACGGCCGCCTCGACGAGGTCCACGCACGCGCGTTCCACCGCGTTGGCCGTCCGCGTGCCCTCGGCCATCTCCCGGGGCAGCGCCGCCAGCGCGTCGGTGGCCCACCGAGGGGGCTCGGTCCCGGCGGACGCCGCCACGCACAGCTCGCCGGCGTACCGGTCGGCGAGGCGACGCAGCGGCGCGGTGCAGTGCGCGTACGGGGCGGCGACGGCTGCGTGCACGGCCGGGTCGGGGGTGTCGCCGTCGGTGAACACGGTGTATCCGGCGCCGCGGAGCAGCGTCGTGCACTCCTGGAGGAAGGCGGCGTGGGCCGGCAGCCGCGGGTCGAGGGAGCGCACGAGGCGTGCGTACGGCACGTGGTGCGGCCACTCGATCCGCAGGGCCTGCGCCGCGCGCCGCAACCGGCCGACCGCGCCGTCCGGGGCGGTGGGCAGGGTGCGCAGGATCCCCGTACCGGAGGCGAGCATGAGGTCGGCGGCGGCCATGCCGGTCATCAGGGAGATCTGCGCGTTCCAGGCCTCCGCGGGCAGCGGGGCCCGGTAGACCAGCCCGTACGCGCCCCCGCGCTCGGTGATCTCCTGCTCGGGGACGTTCAGGGAGATGCCGCCGCGTTCGGTCTCCAGCGTCTCGCGGAGCCTGCCGATCTCCTTCAGCAGGATCAGGGAGGCGTCGGAGGTACCGGTGTCGAGGGCCTTCTGCACGCCGTCGTAGTCGAGGCGGGCCCGGCTGCGGACCAGGGCCCGACGGACCTCGGTCGTCCCGACGCGGCCCTCGGCGTCCAGGTCGAACCGCCACAGGAGGGCCGGTCGGGTCCGGTCGGGGAGCAGGCTGCCGGCGTCCTCGGAGATCACGGGAGGGTGGAGGGGGACCTTCCCGTCGGGGAAGTAGAGGGTGGTGACGCGGCGGTGGGCCTCCGCGTCGAGGGCGCCGCCGGGGGTGACGAACGCGGCGACGTCGGCGATGGCGTAGTGCACGCGGTAGCCGCCGCCGGTCCGCGCCGCGAGGTGCATGGCCTGGTCGAGGTCCACGGAACCCCGCGGATCGATGGTGAAGAAGGGGATGTCGGTGGCGTCGAGGGACGGCAGCCGGGGGGCGGCGGCGGCCCGCTCGGCCTCGGCGAGGACCGCGGCCGGGAACTCCTCGGGCACGCCCAGGCGTGCGCGCAGGGCGCCCAGCGCGGCCCGCAGGGCAGCCCCGTCCGTGCCGGTGATGTGCATGAGACGGCGTGGCATGGACCCGAGCCTAGGCCCTTTTGTCCGTCAAGGGGTGATCCGTTCCCCCCTCCCGGGCGGTCCGCCCCTCCCGCGGGCGGGCCCGGGGCGGGCGTCGCGCCGTCTACCCTGGCTCGGGGGCCGCACCCCCTGCGCCGCGTCGTACTGAAGGAGAACCACCGTGCTCGTGCTGCTGCCGCCCTCCGAGGGAAAGGCCGCCGGCGGCTCCGGCGCACCGCTCGACCCGAGTTCCCTGTCCCTGCCGGGGCTGGCCGCCGCGCGCGCGGCCGTGCTGGAGGAACTGGTCGAGCTGTGCTCGGCGGACGAGCTGAAGGCCCGTGAGGTCCTCGGGCTCAGCGAGGGCCTGCGGGGCGAGGTCGCGAAGAACGCCGGGCTGCTGACCGCGCCCGCCCTCCCGGCCGGGGAGATCTACACGGGGGTCCTGTACGACGCCCTCGGTCTCGCCGACCTGCCCGCCGCCGCCCGCGCCGCGGCCGACCGCTCGCTGCTGGTCTTCTCCGGACTGTGGGGCGCGGTACGGGTGACCGACCGGATCCCCTCGTACCGCTGCTCGATGGGCGTCAAGCTGCCGGCGCTGGGCGCGTTGGGCGCGTACTGGCGCACCCCGATGGCGGACGCGCTGCCGGAGGCGGCGGGCGACGGGCTCGTCCTCGACCTGCGTTCCTCGGCGTACACGAGCGCCTGGAAGCCGAAGGGTGCGGCGGCCGCACGCACGGCCGGCGTTCGCGTGCTGCACTCGCAGATCGTGGACGGGGTGGAGAAGCGTTCGGTGGTCAGCCACTTCAACAAGGCCACCAAGGGTCGCCTGGTACGCGACCTGCTGCTGGCCGGAGCGGCCCCCGCCGACCCCGCCGAGCTGGTCACCGCCCTGCGCGACCTCGGCTACACGGTGGAGGCCGAGGCCCCGGCCAAGGCGGGCCGGGCCTGGTCGCTGGACGTGGTCGTGACGCAGATCCACTGAGGCGGGCGCCCGCTGGGAGAGCCGTACGGTCGGGCGGTCCGGGGAATCACGCCCCGCACCGCCCGGCACGGCCCTAGCGGCCCAGCGGCCAGGCCACCGCGGCCGGAGTGTGTCCGGCCTCGCCCGCGTACTGGGCGCAGGCGTCGGTCAGGGTCTCCAGCAGGGTCAGGGGGTCCGGGAGCGGGTGGCTCACGTCGCGCAGCCAGCTCACCGAGAGGTCACCGGGCAGGGTCGACGGGGGGACCAGGACGTAGCTGCCCCGGCAGTGCCAGCGCAGGCCCGGGTGCTCGTCCATCGTCTCGGGGTGGCAGTCCAGTTCGCAGGGCCACCATTCGTCCTCGTCCTCCGGCGTACCGCGGGTCGCCGTGAAGAAGAGCATCCGGGCCTGTTCGCCCGTACCGGCCGATTCCGCGACGGGGCCGACCTCGATCCCGGCGGCCAGCAGGCGCTCCAGCGCGCCGCGGCCCGCTTCCAGCGGCACGTCCAGGACGTCGTGGACCATGCCCGTCGCGGTGATGAAGTTGGCCTGGGGCTGGTTGCGCGCCCAGCGTTCGATCTGCGCGCGGTCGGTGGTCGACTGCGTCTGCCAGGCGAAGGAGACGGGGTGTCGCGCGGGGGTCGGACAGCCGACGCGGTCGCACGAACATCGGTATCCGGCGGGATGGGCGGCCGGTGAGATCGGGAGGCCCGCGGCGGCCACGGCCAGGAGCAGCGCCTCGCGTTCCCTGCCGGGGTCTTCGGGAGCCGGTTTCGAGCGGCGGCGCAGCCACTGGGAAATCCTGCTCTGCTCGCCGCGTTTGACGCGGCCGGACTCAGACCCCATCTATCCCCTCACCTCACCGTTGCCCCGGCGGACTTTCCCCATGGTCCCACCATCCTGCGGCCCGGGTGACCGCACCCCTCGATCCGGGGCCCCTCGACCCGGCCCGATCCGGCCGCGCGTTCCCGGCCGAACCGGCCCACGGCCCGCCCGCAACGGGCTCGGGCCGTCCCGGGGCCGTGACCTATCCCACGGCTGCGGACGTCGGCTCCGGGCTCCCGTCCGGTCCGGTGACCGACCGCAGCACCGCGTCCACGAGGGCGTCGGCGTAGGCGTGGGTCAGCGGCGCCGTCCGCATCAGCCAGCGGTACGTGAACGGCCCGAGCAGCATCTCCACCGTCAGCCGCAGGTCGGTGTCGGGGGCGATCAGTCCGGCGTCCCGCGCCGATCGCAGCCGCGCCTCGTACAGCGCGAGCTGCGGTTCGAGGAGCTGTTCGGTGAACCGGGCGCCCAGGTCCGGGTCGGTGGCCCCGGCGGCGGTCAGGGCGCGCGCGGGCGCCTCGTACTTCTCGTCGTTGAACTCGTCCACCGTGGCACGCAGTACGAACTTCAGATCGGCGGCGAGGTCCCCGGTGTCGGGGAAGCCGGCCCACTGCGCGTCGTCCCCGGCGTCCCCGGCCAGCGCCAGCGAGGCGTCCAGCAGGACGGCCGCCTTCGAGGGCCACCAGCGGTAGATGGTCTGTTTGCCCACGCCGGCGCGGGCGGCGATGGCCTCGATGGTCAGCTTGTTGTAGCCGACCTCCCCGACCAGCGCGAGGGCGGCGTCGAGGATGGCGCGCCGCGAGCGGTCGCTGCGGCGGGTGGCGTCGGGAGTCTTGCTCATGCGCCCAACGTACCAATTCGAGACGTCTCGTCTTCCATTGATTCGCTGAACCACCCGGTCAGTTCACTGCGCGGTTCCCCCGGAGGAGAGACGATTCCTTCCACACAACGCACGCCTCGTGAGTTCGCAGTCGTGAGGAGCCTTCTTTGCGCAGAGACGCCACACCCCGGCGCTACCTGATGTGCCCACCGGCACACTTCAAGGTCACGTACTCCATCAACCCGTGGATGGACCCCACGAAACCGGTGGACCTCCCCCTCGCCCAAGCCCAGTGGGAGGACCTCAGGGACCGCTACCGCGCCCTCGGGCACACCGTCGAGACCCTCGTCCCGCACCCCGACCTGCCCGACATGGTCTACGCGGCCAACGGGGCCCTCGTCGTCGACGGCCGGGTGCTCGGGGCCAGGTTCGCCCATCCGGAACGCACCGCCGAGGCGGAGATCCACCTCGACTGGTTCCGGTCGAACGGCTTCCCGGACGTCCGCGAGCCGTCCCACGTCAACGAGGGCGAGGGCGACTTCGCCGTCACCGCCACCTACATCCTCGCCGGCCGGGGCTTCCGCTCCAGCCCGCTCTCGCACGACGAGGCCCAGGAGTTCTTCGGTCGCCCCGTCATCGGCCTCGACCTGGTGGACCCGCGGTTCTACCACCTGGACACGGCCCTGTGCGTGCTCGACGGCGACGAGATCATGTACCACCCGCAGGCCTTCTCGCCGGGGAGCCGGGCGGTGCTGCGCCGGCTCTTCCCGGACGCCCTGCTCGTGGACACCCCGGACGCCGAGGCCTTCGGGCTGAACTCCGTCTCGGACGGCCTGCACGTCCTGCTCCCGCAGGCGGCGGCCGGACTGCTCGCACCGCTGCGCGAGCGCGGCTTCGAGCCCGTCCCGATGGACCTCGGCGAACTGCTCAAGGGCGGCGGCAGCGTGAAGTGCTGCACGCAGGAACTGAGGCCCGCGCCCCCCGAGGAGGACTGACCACCCCGCGGGGTCCGCGGACCTACGGCTCCCGAGGGGCCCGCGGGGCCTACGGCTCCTGCGGGTCCCCGGTGCCGGCCGGCGGCCACGCGTGGCCCCAGTCGGCGTTCCGCGCGGCCTTGTAGAGGTCACCGTGGCGCTTGGTCACGATGGCCCGGTTCAGGCCCTGCTCCAGGGGGCCGCACAGTTCCAGCTGGACGAGCCCCTTCCGGATCTGCGGCCTCCGCGTGATCCGGGAGGGGACCGGCGTCACCGGGAACCGGGTCGCGGCGACGTAGCTGAACTTCTCGTCCTCGTACGCGAGGGAGCCGCCCTTGACCTGCCGGTGCAGGGAGGAGCGACTGACCCGCGTCGAGAAGTGGCACCAGTCCTGGCCGACCTCGATCGGGCAGGTCCCGTCGTGCGGGCAGGGCGCCGCCACCCTCAGCCCGGCCTCGATCAGCTGCTCGCGGGCCTCCCGGATGCGCAGGTACCCCTCGGGCGTGCCCGGCTCGACCAGGACGACGGCCCGCCCGGCACGGGCAGCCTCCGCGACGACGGCCCGCCGGGCCGGCTCCGTCAGCTCGCCGAGCACGTACGACACGGTCACCAGGTCGGCGTCGGGCAGGGCGATCCCGCTCCCGATGACGGCCCGGCGCCACTCGGCGCCGCGCAGCACCTCGGAGGACGAACGGCCCGCCAGCTCCTTGCCCAGGGCCAGCGCCGGCTCCGCCCAGTCCAGTACGGCGGTCGTCCGGGGGCCGTCCCAGATGGCGTCGACCGCCCAGGTGGCGGCGCCCGTGCCGCCGCCCACGTCCACGTGCGAGGCGGGAGCCCATCGCGGCGCCGCCCCTGCCAGCCCGTCCAGGGCGGACCGTACGGCCTCGAAGGTGGCCGGCATCCGGTACGCCGCGTACGCCGCGACGTCGGAACGGTCGCGCAGCACGGGGGTGTCGGTCGGGATCGTGCCCCGGTAGTTGGAGATCAGCCGCTCGACGGCGGCCGTGGCCTGCTTCGGCGGGAGCCCGTCGAGCAGCCCGCCCAGCGCGGACCGGAGGGTTTCGGCGGTGGTCGGGGCGGAGGCGGGGACGGAGACGTTCACCCGGGAAGTTTACGGCGCCCCGAGGGGCCGCCCGGCATCGCCGGCCCGGCACCCGACGGAGCGCCTGACGACCGGAGCGCCTGACGACCGGACCGACCGCCGGACCGACGACCGGACGGGGCCGCGGACGGGCGCGGGCCGCACGGTCACCCGCGCCCGCCCGCGCCGCCCGCACGCGCTCAGCCCGCGGCGACCATCGGGCTCCGGGGCCGCCACGGTCGGCACATCCCGAAGAAGAAGGCCGCCGACAGCAGCGAACAGACGAGCTGGACCAGTGCCATCGGCACCGCCGTGTCCTCGCCCGCGATCCCGACCAGCGGCGAGGCGATGGCCCCGACGAGGAACGAGGAGGTGCCCAGCAGGGCCGACGCCGACCCGGCCGCGTGCGGGGTCCGCATCAGGGCCTGCGCGTTGGTGTTCGGCAGCAGCAGGCCCATCGCCGACATCAGCACGAACAGGGCGGTCGCGACCGGGAACAGCCCGACCTCCCCGAACACCCCGGTCGACATCAGCAGCAGCGCCACGGACGCGACCGTGATGATCCCGATCCCGGCGGCCAGCGCCTTGTCCAGGCTGACCCGACCGACCAACAGCTTCCCGTTGATCTGGCCGACGATGATCAACCCGACGGAGTTCACGCCGAACAGCAGGCTGAAGGCCTGCGGGGAGGCCCCGTAGATCTCCTGCACCACGAACGGCGAGGCGGATATGTAGGAGAAGAGCACCGCGAAGGCGAAGCCGCCCGTGAGGGTGTACCCGGCGAAGACCCGGTCGCCGAGCAGTCCGCGCATGGTCCGCAGGGCCGCGCCCACGCCGCCGGTCTGGCGCCGCTCGGGCGGCAGCGTCTCGTCGAGGGTGCGCCAGACGACCGCGGTGAGCGCGGCGCCGACGACGGTCAGCACGACGAAGACCCCCCGCCAGTCGGCGAACCGCAGCACCTGGCCGCCGATCAGCGGCGCGACGATCGGGGCGGCCCCCGAGATCAGCATCAGCGTGGAGAAGAACCGGGCCATCTCGACCCCGTCGTACAGGTCGCGCACCACCGCCCGAGCGATGACGATGGCGGCCGCCCCGGCCAGGCCCTGGAGCAGTCGGAAGCCGATCAGCAGTTCGGCGGTCGGTGCCAGGGCGCAGATCGCGGTGGCGAGGACGTAGACGACCATGCCGATCAGCAGGGGCCTGCGGCGGCCCCACTTGTCGCTCATCGGACCGATGACCAGCTGCCCCAGTGCCATGCCGGCGAGGCAGGAGGTGAGGGTGAGCTGGACGGTCGCGGCCGGGCTGTTCAGAGCGTTGGTGACCTCCGGCAGCGCCGGCAGGTACATGTCCATGGACAGCGGGGGGAGGGCGGTGAGCCCGCCCAGGACGAAGGTGACGAGCAGGCCGGTGCGCCGTGCGGCCGCCAGGGGTGCGGGGGCTGCGCCTGCTTCCGGGACGCCGACGGCGGCGTTGGCGGCGGCGGGGTTCGGTGCGGGGACGGAGGATATTTCGGGGGACGGCTCGGGCGACGACCCGTGCGAGGGGGCCGTCGAGGGGCCTCTCTCCGACATGCGGAACTCCAGTCTTTTCATCTGCTTTATGCACCCCTGACCGCCCCATGCTCTCAGCTGTCGGAACGTCCGTGGCCCCGTCGTCGGTGTGACGTAGCCTGCGGCCCCATGAGCGCACGTCTGAGCAAGATCGCAGTAGTCACCGGGGCCGGCTCCGGCATCGGCCGCTCCGTGGCCCTGGCCCTGGCGGGGGCCGGCTGGTCCGTGGCCGTGGTCGGACGCCGGACCGGACCCCTGGAGGAAACCGCCGCGGCGGCCGGGACCGACGCGGACGTGCTCCCCGTACGCGCCGACGTCAGCGACCCCGACGACGTGAACGCGCTCTTCGGGTCGGTGCACGAGCGCTACGGGCGCCTCGACCTGCTCTTCAACAACGCGGGCACCTTCGGCCCCGGCGGGGTTCCGCTGGAGGACATCTCGTACGAGGCCTGGCGGTCCGTCGTCGACGTCAACCTGACCGGAGCCTTCCTGTGCGCGCAGGCGGCCTTCCGGCAGATGAAGGCCCAGGACCCGCAGGGCGGCCGGATCATCAACAACGGCTCCATCTCCGCCCACGTCCCGCGTCCGAACTCCATCGCCTACACGGCGACCAAGCACGCCATGACCGGCCTGACGAAGTCCCTCTCGCTGGACGGACGCCCGTACCGGATCGCCTGTGGGCAGGTCGACATCGGCAACGCGGCGACCGAGATGACCGAGCGCATGCAGACCGGCATCCTCCAGGCCAACGGACAGCTCGCGGTGGAGCCCGTCATGGACGCCGCCGACGTCGCCCGCACGGTGCTGCACATGGCGGAGCTGCCGCTGGAGGCGAACGTCCAGTTCGCGACGGTGATGGCGACCGCCATGCCGTACATCGGCCGCGGCTGAGCCCGCGCCCGCCGAGGCGGGCGAGAGCCGGGCCGCCGGGAATGGTGCCCGGCCCGCTGCGGTTGAGCCGATCATGAAGACTGAAGTGCTGCGCTACACCGCCTTCTCCGAGGACCCCGCCGGCGGCAACCCGGCCGGGGTCGTCCTCGACGCCTCCGGTCTCGACGAGGCCGCCATGCTGGCCGTCGCCGCCCGACTCGGCTACAGCGAGACGGCCTTCCTCACCGGCCCGGCCGGACCGGCCGAGCCCGGCGCGGCGGCCCCCGAGCCCGGCCGCGGCTTCACCGTCCGGTACTTCAGCCCGAAGGCGGAGGTGCCGTTCTGCGGGCACGCCACCGTGGCCGCCGCCGTGGCGCTCGCCGAGCGGATCGGTCCGGGGGAGTTGGTCTTCGACACCCCGGCCGGCACCGTACCGGTGTCCGTCACCTCCGAGGAGGGACACCTGCGGGCCACCCTGACCAGCGTCGTCCCGCACGTCGAGGACATCGCCGCGGACGACCTCGCCGAGGCGCTGGCCGCCCTCGACTGGCCCGCCGCCGACCTCGACCCCGAACTGCCGCCGCGCATCGCCTACGCGGGCGCCCGACACCTCGTGCTCGGCGCCGCCACCCGCGCCCGCCTCGCCGACCTGGCGTACGACTTCCCCCGGCTGGAGGCCCTGATGCGTCGCCTGGACCTCACCACGGTCCAGCTCGTGCACCGCGCCGGCCCGACCCTGTTCCACGTCCGCGACCCCTTCCCGGTCGGCGGCGTCGTGGAGGACCCCGCCACCGGGGCCGCCGCGGCGGCCTTCGGGGCCTACGCCCGGCAGCTCGACCTGGTCCCCGAGGCCGCGGTGCTCACCCTCCACCAGGGCGACGACATGGGCCGCCCCGGCGTCCTGACCGTCGAGCTGCGGGCCGGTGACCCCAGGGTGCGGGTGGCCGGCGCGGGCGTGCGCATCCCCTGATGCGGCTGCTCTCGTACGCGGAGGCCGACCTCCCGGAGGAACTCGCCGCCCGGATCGCCGCCCTGGAGGCGACGGCCTGGCCCGGCGCCGCCCCCGGACACGATCCGGCGCTCACCCCGCGGGCGCTGCTGCTGGTGGACGACCACGGGACGGTCGGCGCCTCGTTGGCGCTGTTGTACAAGGAGGTCCCGGTCGCGGGTCGGAACCGCCGCGCGGCCGGGCTCAGCTCGGTGGTGAGCCGGCCGGAGCTGCGCGGGCGGGGCCTGGGCGGCCGGCTGGTGGCGGCGGCCCGCACGGCGCTGGCCGACGACCCCGCCGTGGACCTGGCGTTGTTCAGCTGCGACCGGCCGCTCGTCCCCTTCTACGGTGCGGCAGGCTTCGACGTCCTGCCCGGCACCGTCCTGGTCGGCGGCACCCCCGAGGAGCCGCTGGCCACCGACGCCCCCGGCTTCGACAAGGCCGTCCTCGCGGCGTTCTTCACCCCGGACCGGGACGCGGACCGCGCCGCGCTGACCGGGACCCGCGTCCCCCTCCACCCGGGGAACACCGACCGGCTCTGGTGACGGCGCGCACCCGGGGGCCGGGCGGCGGTTCAGCCCCGGGCGGTACCGCCCGGGGTCTGCGCGGAGGCCCCGTCGGGCGGGCCCGACGGCTTGCCGGAGCGGAACGGCAGCAGGAACAGCGTCAGGACCACCGCCAGGTACAGCGACCACACCACGAGCTGGAGGACCGTCGGGTCGGGCTGGAAGTTGAAGACGCCCTTGAGCAGCACCCCGTACCAGCTGTCCGGCGGGACGGCGCCGCTGATGTCGAACGCCCGGTTCTCCAGGCCGCCGAGGAAACGGGCCTCCTGGAGGTCGTGCACCCCGTACGCGAGGACGCCCGCGGCGACGACGACGAGCATGCCGCCGGTCCACGTGAAGAACTTCGACAGGTTGATCCTGAGCGCGCCCCGGTAGAACAGCCAGGCCAACACGATCGCCGTCGCGATGCCGAGCAGCACCCCGACCAGTGGCGCGGAGGAACCCTCGCCGCTCGCCCGGACCGAGGCCCATACGAACAGGGCGGTCTCCAGGCCCTCGCGACCCACCGCGAGGAAGGCGGTGGCCACGAGCGCGCCGGTGCCCAGCGCGAGGGCCGCGTCGAGCCTGCCCTGCAACTCGCCCTTCAGGTGCCGCGCGGTGCGCTTCATCCAGAAGACCATCCACGTCACCAGACCGACGGCGACGATCGACAGGGTGCCGCCGATCAGTTCCTGCGCCTCGAAGGTCAGCTCCTGGGTGCCGAATTCGAGCAGGGCGCCGAAGGCCAGAGAGATGGCGCAGGCGATCCCGACGCCGATCCACACCGGGCGCAGCGCGGCCCTGTTGTCGGTCTTGACCAGGTAGGCGACCAGGATGCAGACGACGAGGCCCGCTTCCAGTCCCTCGCGCAGGCCGATCAGATAGTTGCCGAACACGGCGGTTCCTCTCCGGAGGGGACTACGCGAACAGCGTCCGGCCCCACCAGTCGTCCTCGTCACGGACGCCCGGCGGGACGGCGAAGACCGCCGAACCCACGTGCTGGATGTATTCGTTGAGTACGTCCGACTTCGCCAGCGCCCGCTGGATCGGGACGAAGCCCGTTCGGACGTCACGCTGGTAGGCGAGGAAGAACAGGCCCGCGTCGAGCCGGCCCAGCCCGTCCGTGCCGTCGGTGAAGGAGTAGCCGCGCCGCAGGATCGTCGCCCCGTTGTTGGAGTCCGGATGGGCCAGGCGGACGTGCGCCTCGGGCTTCATCGCCTTCAGGAACGGCTCGTCGCGTTCCTTGGACTTGCCGACGGGAGCGCCCTCGCCCTTGTCCCGGCCGAAGATGTCCTCCTGCTCCTGGAGGGAGGTGCGGTCCCAGGTCTCGATGTTCATCCGGATGCGCCGGGCGACCAGGTACGAGCCGCCGGCCATCCAGTCGCCGCCGTCCCCGGGGCCGACCCACACGTGCTCGTCCAGGGCGGCGGTGTCGGTGCCGGAGATGTTCCGGGTGCCGTCCTTGAAGCCCATCATGTTGCGCGGGGTCTGCTCGTCGGGCGTGGTGGACGAGGTCTTGCCGAAGCCGAGCTGCGACCAGCGCATCGCGGTCCGGCCGAAGCCGATGCGGGCGAGCTGGCGGATGGCGTGCACCGCCACCTGCGGGTCGTCGGCGCAGGCCTGGACGCAGAGGTCGCCGCCGGAGCGGGCCGGGTCCAGGTTGTCGCCGGGGAAGAGCTCCAGGTCGACGAGGGCCGCCGGGCGCCGGCCCTCCAGCCCGAACCGGTCCTTGGCGAACAGGCCCGGGCCGAAGCCGATGGTCAGGGTGAGGCGGGAGGCCTTCAGGCCGAGGGCCTCGCCGGTGTCGTCCGGCGGTGCCTGGGGGAGGCCGCCGAAGCCGCCCTCGCCGACCGGCAGTCCGGCCGTCATCAACCGGGCGGCCGCGGTCCACTCCTTGAGGAGCGCGACCAGTTCGGCGCGGTCCTTGGCCTTCACGTCGAAAGCCGCGAAGTGCAGCCGGTCCTGGACGGGCGTGGCGATGCCGGCCTGGTGCGGGCCGTGGAAGGGCACGGCCGCGCCGGACATGCCGGCCGGGACCTGGTCCGAACCGGCGCGCAGCGCGGCGACCGCGCCGCCGGTCGCGGCGGCGCCGAGCGCGAGCCCGGCCCCGCCCCAGCCGAGCAGGGCGCGGCGCGAGGGGCCGTTCGCCGTACCGCCGGTCTCTTCCTGGTCCGGCACCGAGTCGTCCATCCGCCTCTCCCGCCTCTCCCGTCCGTCCGCTACTTGGCGACCGCGGCGGCCAGCTTCGACAGCGGCTCCGCGAGCGCGTTCACGCCGTCCGACAGCTCCTTGCGCTCCGCCTCGCCGACCTTGTCGTAGGCGGTGAACTCGTAGGAGGTCTTGTCGGCGCGGTACTTGTCGAGGAGCAGGGTCAGCGCGGCGAACTGGGTGTCCAGCTGCTTGGTGAGCGCCGGGTCGTTCTTCTCGGCGGTCGGCTTCAGCAGCTCGTACGACTTCTGCGCGCCCTCGACGTTGGCCTTGAAGTCGACGAGGTCGGTGTGGCTGTAGCGCTCCTCCTCACCGGTGACCTTGCCGGTGGCGACCTCGTCGAGGAGTTCCTTGGCTCCGTTGGCCATGGAGGTGGGGGTGATCTCCGCCTGGCCGACCTTCTTCTGCCAGTCGGTGAGGTCGGTGATCAGGGTGTCGGCGAGCTTCTTGTCGTTGTCGTCGATCTTGTTGTCCTGGAAGAGGGACTTCTCCAGGCGGTGCCAGCCGGTCCAGTCCTTGGCCGGGTCCTGGCCGGCCTCCAGGCCGTCCTCGCGGACGTCGACCTTCGGGTCGATGTCGCCGAAGGACTCGGCGACCGGCTCGGTGCGCTCCCAGCCGATGCGGGAGGGCGCGTACGCCTTCTTCGCGGCCTCGACGTCGCCCGCCTTGACGGCGTCGGCGAACGCCCGGGCCTTCGGGAGGGTCTCGTCGGCCTGCTCCTGGACGTACTTGCGGTACGCGGCGACCGCGGCGTCCAACTCGGGGCTGCGCTTCTCGCCGCCGCCCTGGCCGGTGGCCCTGACCTTCTGGCGGATGCCGTCGCCCTTCATGCCGGGCTTGCAGACGATCTCGTAGTCGCCGGCCTTGATCTCCGCGGTGATGGAGGCCTTGGTGCCGGGGCCGATGTTCTCCCGCTCGGTGACGATCCGGTCGTCGGGGAAGAGCACGTAGAGCTCGGTGACCTTGGAGCCCTTGTTCTCGACGTCGATGGTGACCTTGCCCGCCGGGAACTCCTTCGCGGAGACCTCGCAGGCGCTGTCGGACGCCTTCACGCTGATCGCGTCGGTGCCCGCACCGCCGCCCTTCTCGGCGCAGCCGGTGACGGCGGTGAGCGCGGCCACGGCGGCGGCCGCGGTGAGGACGGTGATGCGGGCGGGGCGCATGGGGGCTCCTGGCGAGGCTGAGGACGGGGGAGAGGCGAGTGAGGCAGGCCTAACTTAACCGAGGCTTACCTCACCTCAACCCGCCCGTCCAGTGAATCACCTCTCACATTTCCGCCCCGGACACAAGCCCGTCACGGCCCCGTCATTTCGCCCTCAAGCAGCGGTCAAGCGCGGGTCAAATCGGGGTCCGCGGGCTGTTCCGCGCGACGGTCGGCCGGCTGCGGTCGGGTCCGCTCGCGCAGCGGTACGACGAGCGGCGCACCGGTGCGCGGGTGCGGGAACACCTCCACCGGCTGCCGGTAGACGCGGCTCAGCAACTCGTCGCGGAACACCTCGGACGGCGGCCCGTCGGCCGCGATCCCGCCGTCGTGGAGCACGGCCGCCCGGTCCGCGTACGCCGCCGCCAACCCGAGGTCGTGCAGGACGACGACGACCGCGTCCCCGGCCGCCGCCCGCTCCCGGCAGATCCGCAGCACGAGCTCCTGGTGGCGCAGGTCCAGTGCGGCCGTGGGCTCGTCGAGCAGCAGCAGCGGGGCCCGCTGGGCGAGGACGCGGGCCAGCGCGACGCGGGCCCGTTCGCCCCCGGACAGGGCGGAGAAGGGCCGCCGGGCGAAGTGGCCGACCTCGGTGGCGGCCATGGCGGCGGCCACCTCCTCGTCGTCCGCGTCGGCGAAGGCGGTGCCCGCCCAGGGCGCGCGACCCATCCGTACGACGTCCGCGACGGGGAAGGGGAACGACAGGGCGGCGGCCTGGGGGAGCACGGACCGGCGCAGGGCCAGTTCGGGCGCCGACCAGTCGCCCACCGGGCGCCCGTCGATCCGTACGCTCCCCGAGGTCGCGGGCAGGTCGGCGGCCAGCGCGGCGAGCAGCGTGGACTTCCCCGCGCCGTTCGGTCCGACCAGCGCCAGCACCTCGCCCGCCACGGCGGTCAGATCGATCCCGGAGAGGACCTCGCGGTCCCCGAGCCGCAGCCGCAGGTCCTCGATCTCGGCGACGGCGGCCCCGGGCAGCGGCCGGTCCGGGACCGTCCGCTTGTTCCGGCCGAACAGCCCGGTCAGCTTGCTGGTCACGCCCAGCCTCCTTGCTTGCGGCGGGTACGACGCAGCAACCAGAAGAAGAACGGGCTGCCGATCAGGGCGGTCAGCACGCCGAGGGGCAACTCGGCGGGCTGGGCGAGGGTACGGGCGGCCAGGTCGCCCGCGAGCAGGACGAGGGCCCCGGCGAGCGCGCTGCCCGGCACCAGGAACCGGTGCCCGGGGCCGTTCGCCATCCGCAGCAGGTGCGGGACGAGCAGGCCGACGAAGGTGATGACGCCGGCGACGGCGACGGCCGCCGCCGTCAGCAGGGCCACCACCAGGATCAGGGCGAGGCGCAGCCGCTCGACGTCGATGCCGAGGTGGCGGGCGGGGCGCTCGCCGAGGGCGAGCAGGTCGAGCCTGCGGGCGTAGAAGGGGGCGACGAGCAGGCCGGCGAGGGCGCAGGGGAGCACGGCCAGCACCTTGGGCCAGGTGGCCTGGGCGAGCGAGCCGAGCTGCCAGAAGGTGATCTGGTTGACCTGGCCGCTGTCCGCGAAAAAGATGAACATGCCGATCAGGGCGCCCGCGAAGGCGTTCACGGCGATGCCGGTGAGGATCAGGGTGACGACCTCGGTCCGGCCGCCGCTGCGGGACAGCAGGTACACGGCGCCCACGGTGATCAGACCCGAGACGAAGGCGCAGGCCGTGATGGTCCAGTTCCCGAGGAAGCCGAGGCCCAGTCCGATCGCGGCGACCGCGCCGACGGCGGCGCCGGCCGAGATGCCGATCACGCCCGGCTCGGCGAGCGGGTTGCCGAAGACACCCTGCATGAGGGCGCCCGCGCAGCCGAGGCTGGCTCCGACCAGCAGCGCGAGGACGACGCGGGGCAGCCGCACGTTCCACAGCACGCTCTCCCCGACCCGGTCGAGGGCGGCGCCGCCGAGGCCCATGCGGTGCTGGACCGAGGCGAGTACGTCCCCAATCGGGATGCGGTACGCGCCGGTTCCGGCGGAGACGAGCGCGAGCGCGACGAGGGCGGCGGCGAGGACGACGGTGAGCACCAGGGCCCGCCGACCGTGCGGCCCGGCGGGATCCGCGTCGGTTCCGGCGGGCCGGTCCGCGGGCTCCGGCGCTCCGGGCCCCTTCGGATCCGAGGGCAGGTCCGGGCCCGCGGCCGGCTTCGTCGCGGCCCGTTCCGTCACGGCCGGCCGCTCCGGGGCGGCGCCTGCCGGCTGCGGGGGATCGTAGGACAGGGTCATGCTCAGGCGCCCTTGCCGTAGAGCTGCGCGACCAGGGAGGACAGCACCTGGTCGGTGCGGGGACCGTAGTTGAGCAGTACGCCGTCGTCGACGGTGACCACGCGGCGGTCCATGCCGGCCGGGGTCTGGGCGACGCCCGGCACCTTGACCAGGCCGTCGACCCCGCCGACCGATTCGAGGCCCTTGGTCATGACCAGGATCGCGTCGGGCGCGGCGGCGGCGAGGGCCTCGCTCGTGATCGGGGTGAAGTCCTTGCCGAGGCCGGAATCCTTGCCGGTGTCGACGGCGCCCGCGGCCTCCAGCAGCGAGGCGGCGCCGGAGTCGGAGCCGCCGAGCAGGTACACGGAGGCGGTGCCGCGCAGGTAGAGGAAGGCCACGCGCGGCTTCTTCCCGGAGGCGGCCGGAACGTCCTTGCGGGCGGCGGCGATCCGGTCGGCGGTCCGCTGCTTGAGCTGCGCGCCGGCGTCCTGGACGCCCAGCGCGCCGGCCACCGCGTCGATCCGCTTCGGGACGTCGTCCAGCGTCTTGGCGGGGGCGATCACCAGGACCGGGATCCCGGCGTCGCGGATCTGCTGAACCGCTTCCGCGGGACCGGTGGTGGTCTCGGCCAGTACCAGCGTCGGGCGCAGCGACAACACGCTCTCGGCGGAGACGTCGTGTCCACGTGTCACCACCGGCAGGGAGGAGGCCTGCTCGAAGGTGGCGGTGATGTCGCGGGCGACGACCTGCTTGCCGAGTCCGAGGGTCTGGACGATCTCGTTGAGGCTGCCCGTCAGCGGGATGATCCGGTCCGCGGAGGTGACGGTCACCTGGGCGCCGTCCGCCGAGGGAACCGTCACCGGCAGGGCGGGGGCCGGTGCGGCGGTGAGCGGCTCGATCCGGTCCGGGACGGCCGCGGCACTCGCCGCGGGGGAATTTTCGGGGGTGGCCGTACCTCCGCATCCCGTCACCGCCAGGGCCATCGCCACGAGGGCAACGGCGAGGCGGGGGAAGCGGTTTGACGCGGCGGGCGTAGGCACGAAGGCACCGTCCTGATCGTCCGACTGGGGGCTCTGAGGTTCTGCCGGCGCGGGGGTTCCCCCCTCGACCGGGATAGCTTAGGTTAGCCTAACCTCGCTTGCTAGACCCTGGAGGGGACATTCATGCCCGCAAGATCCGTCCGTGTGTTCGCCGTCGCCCTGCTGGCGGCCTTGCTGGGTGCCCTGCTCCCGGCCACCGCGGCTCATGCGGCGAGCCGTACCGTACAGGGCGGCCGACTGGACTGGGGCCTCAAGTCCTCCTTCCAGAGCTATGTCACCGGTCCCATCGCCAAGGGCGGCTTCAAGCTGAGGAGCGGAGCCGCCACGGTCGGCGGCAGCCTCTTCCGCTTCCACTCGGCGAACGGTTCCTACGACCCGGACACGGGTGAGTTCACGGCGTCCTTCACCGGCGGCGTGGCCTTCCAGGGTCACCAGAAGCCGGACGGCGCGTACGAACTGGACATGACCGTCAGTCGGCCGACCGTCAGGATCTCCGGCGGCAGCGGCACCCTCTACCTGGACGTCTCCAGCAAGGCCAAGGACACCGGGGCGGTCACCAACCAGTCCCAGGTCCCCTTCGCCACGCTGGGTCTGGGCGGGATCAACATGAAGGGCGGCGGCAGCCCGCTCGCCCTCACCAATGTTCCGACCACCCTCACGGAACAGGGCGCCAAGGCCTTCGCCGGCTACTACCAGGCCGGGGCGCAGCTCGACCCCCTCTCGCTGTCCGCCGACGTCAAGGCCCCGACCGTCGAGCAGCCCGCGCAGCAGCCCTCGCAGACGCCGAGCACCCCCGCCGCGACCCCGCAGACGCAGGGCGCCTTCACCGACGCCGCCGTCGACTGGGGCATCCGCCGCACCTTCCGCGAGTACGTCACCGGCTCCATCGGCCAGGGCAAGTGGACCCTCGCCGACGGCGCCCAGGACGGCGGAGCCCTCTTCCGCTTCCCCCAGGGCAAGGGCACCTACGACGGCGCGAAGGGCACCCTCGACGCCGCGTTCGCCGGCGCCGTCCACTTCACCGGCGCCCACCTGGACCTCAAGCTCGCCAAGGTGGGCGTGAAGGTCGAGAACGGCAAGGGCGTCCTGTCCGCCGACGTCACCACCGGCACGGAGACCAAGAACGCGGTGGCGCTCGTCGAGTTCGACGCCAAGGCGCTGAAGACCGAGGGCAATCTCGCCACCGTGACCGAGGCCCCGGCCACCCTCACCGAGGGCGGCTCCCAGGCCTTCAACTCCATGTACAAGGCCGGCACCGAGATGGACCCGATCTCGCTCGCCGTCGCCCTGGACGGCAGCGCGCAGCTGCCGGCCCTGCCCGACCTGGGTTCCACGGCCTCCCCGGCACCGGCCCCCGCCGCGGCCACGCCGTCCGCCACCCCCGCCCCGGCGCCCGCCGCCGCGGCGAGCAAGTCCTCCGACACCGGGCTGTACGTCGCCCTCGCCGCGGCCGTCCTGGTCCTGGCCGGCGGCGCGGCCTTCCTGGTGCTGCGGTCCCGCCGCGCGAACGCGGCCGAGTCCGCGCCCGCCGCGCCCGCGTCCCCCGACGCCCCGTAGCACCCGCCCCACCCCTTCCTCTGCTTCACGGTCCTTCAGGAGTACCCAGCCATGTCGTCGTCCCCCCGCCGCCCGATCGCCGTCGCGGCCGCCGTACTCACCGCCGCCGCCCTCGGCACCACCGCCTTCGTCCTGCCCGCGACCGCCGACGGGAACGCCCCGGCCGTCACCGCGCAGGCCGCCGCCGCCCCCATACCGGTGCTCGACGGCACCCTCGAATGGGGGGTGCTGACGAGCCTGCGCGAGTACGTCAAGGGCATCGGCTCGGTCACCGTGCAGGACGGCGCCACCGAGGTGCCCGGCGGCTTCCGCTTCGACCGGGCGACCGGTCAGTACGACAAGGACGGCGGCCACGTCATCACCGCGGGCTTCAAGGGCCGGGTGGTCTTCGACGGGAGCGCGCACGGGTTCGTCGTGAAGATGGAGAACTTCCGGATCAACAACAGCACGAAGAAGCTGACGGCCGACGTCACGAAGAACGGCACCCTCACCGCCGGCGTCCCCCTCGCGGACGTGGCCTTCGCCGGGATGAACATGACCGGCCTGTCGACCAAGCTGACGGCCGAGTTCGCCGCCGTGTTCGCCCGCCCCGCCTACGCGGGCGCGGACGGCGACAAGGTGACGGTGGCGCTGCAGTTCCCGAAGCCCCCGAGCCCGCCCGTCACCCCGCCGGTGACCCCGCCCGTGACGCCTCCGGTCACCCCTCCGGTCACTCCGCCTGTCACTCCGCCCGTCACTCCGCCCGTGACCCCGCCGGTCACGCCCCCGGTGACCCCGCCCGTGTCGCCGCCCGTGACCCCGCCCGTGACCCCGCCGGTCACGCCTCCCGCCGACGGCCCCCAGAAGATCCTCGGCGGCAAGCTGACCTGGGGCATCATGCAGTCCTTCCGCGAGTACGTCGGGGAGAAGGGCATCACCGCGTCCGGCGGCGCCGCCAAGAGCGGCAACACCTACGCGTTCGCCTTCGGCAAGGGCGAGCTCGACACCAAGAACCGCAAGCTGAACGCCGCCTTCGACGGCACCCTGCGCTTCGAGTACCCGGCGCACGGCCTCGACCTGACGTTCAGCAACATCCGCGTCGTCGGCAACGGCGGTACGGGCACGCTCACCCTCGACGCGAAGACGGCCGCGGGCCTGCGCAAGGACATCCCGTTCGCGACGCTCGACCTGTCGAAGGTCGAGTACAAGACCAAGGGCGGGCTCCTCGCCCTCAACGCGGTCCCCGCCGTCTTCACCGAGCAGGGCTCCGCCGTCTTCGCCAACGACAACGCGGTCCTGGAGAAGTACAAGCCGGGCAAGCCGATGGACTCCCTCGACCTCTCGGTGGCCGTGGACAAGGACGTCACCCTCCCGCCCGCCGGCAGCGGCGGCAGCGGTTCCTCGGGCGGCGGCAGCACCACGGGCGGCAGCGCCAACGGCGGTGCCGTGGGCGGCGGTTCGGTCGGCGGCGGCGGTTCGGCGGCCGGCGGCGGCGGTTCCGTCGGCGGCAACCTGGCCACCACCGGCTCCGAGATCCCGGCCGGCGCCCTCCTCGGCGCCTCCGGCCTGGTGGTCGCCGCGGGCGCGGGCGCGGTGTTCGTCGCCCGCCGCCGCCGCACGGCCCAGCTCTGAGCCGTGTTTGAATGCCCGCGTGAACGATCTGGATGTGCTCAAGGTCTTCTGCGCGGGTGACGGCCGCTTCGGCAATCCGCTCGGAGTGGTCCGTGACGGCCGCACCTGCCCGGACGACGCGTCCCGGCAGGCGCTGGCCGCCGAACTCGGCTACAGCGAGACGGTGTTCGTCGACGACCCCGAGCGCGGGGTCGTCGACATCCGCACGCCCGGCACCCGGATGGCCTTCGCGGGGCACCCGCTCGTCGGTGTCGCCTGGCTGCTCGACATCGAGGAGCTCAACCCGCCCGCCGGGTCCGTATGGGCCCGCGGCGACGGCGAGTTCACCTGGATCACGGCCCGCCCCGAGTGGGTCACGGACAAGCGCGCCGAGCAGTACGCGAGCGCTGCCGAGGTCGACGCCCTGCCGGCCCCGCCCCCCGGCGAGGGCTGGCTGTACGCCTGGGCCTGGGAGGACGAGGCCGCCGGACGGATCCGGGCCCGCGGCTTCCCCCGGCGCCCCGACGGCGCCGTGGTCGAGGACGAGGCCACCGGCTCGGCGGCGATCCTGCTGACCGCCCAACTCGGCCGCGCCCTGAACATCACCCAGGGCGAGGGCTCGCAGATCCTCACCGCCCCGGCCCCCGACGGCACGATCGAGATCGGCGGCCGCGTCCGCTTCGCGGAGTAGGGTCGCCCGATCCGAACACGACGGAGGGCCGGCCCCGGGCGGGGGGCAACCGGGGCGGCCGACCGGGGGGGACGGGGGGACGCGGGGTGGCGGAACACCGCGGCCACCGAGCGGGGGCCCGCGCCCGGGTAGTGGGAGGGGCGG
>NZ_JBHVPG010000059.1:0-53358 GCF_042887545.1 Streptomyces sp. NPDC057939 | reverse complement strand
CTTACGCGCTGCGCGCGTAAGAGAGAGACGGCCTCGCTGCGCTCGGCGCTCGGGCTTCGCCCGAGCAGGGCCGGCCCTTCGGGCCGGTGTCCTGCGCTTCGCTTCGGACTGGTTCGGGCTTCGCCCGAACCGCTCGCTCTGCGAGCAGGAGTGACCCCGTTTCACGGGGTCCGGGCCTTCGGCCCGTTGGGGTGGGGTCGCTCCGCTCCTCACCCCTGACCCTTTCGGCTTCGCCTCCATGATCGGCCCGCTACGGGCGGCCAGCTGCGGACCAGGGTGGTGTTGGACTCTCCGAATGGGGCGAGTCAGCCCCGGAAGCCCTAACTCTCCCATTTCTAGAACCGGCCTGCTCCGCAGGGCGCGAGCCACTAAAAGGGCAGGTCAGGTTGGGTGTGGGCGTGGTTTGAGAGGTGCTTGAAGGGGGCTTGGGGTTGTCTTGGGGAGGGGTTGATGGGTGTTAACGCCGTTAATGCTTCGGGTGGTGGTGATTCAAAGTGATGTGGGGATAGAGATAGGAACCGGTCAGGTTCAGCGTGGTTATGGACAGACTGTCCGGCCGTCGTTGGCGGGGGTAGGAGTTGATGAAGCGTCAGGAAAGTGTGTGGTTGTGGGGATCGGGACTGCGTTCAGTGCGCGCAGCGCGGTAGGGGACGGCCTATAGAGGGTACGGAGATGCGTTTTCGCAGGTCAGGCGGGGTGTGGGGGGAAAGTTATGTCCCCTCAGGAGGGACATAACTCGGGGGATGTGTCGCTGGTGGGGGGACAGAACGACGGCAAAACGTCAGTGAGGCTGACGGTTTTTGGGCTAAAACGTCAGGGAGGCTGACGTTCTTCCGGAGATGTGCCCGTTAACTGCGTCGGGGGGCGGCTCGGTTGGGTGGGGGAGGCCGGTGGGGGGTTGCTGGGGGCCGTGGCCGAGATGTGTCCCTCCTGGGGGGACACAAGACACGCCGAACGTCAACGAGCGTGACATTAGTGTCACCCTTGTTGACATACTCTCTCTGCAGATCAACGAAGTGGAGAGCATCCTCGTGTCATCAGAGCCACAGCGCCGCCGGCCGAGTCCGTCGCGCGCGCCGCGTCCTGATCTCCCCGTTGATGACGCGATTTCGGCGTGGAGTCAGCCGCTGGCTCCGGTCAAGGACCTGGACAGTCTTGCCAAGCGGTATCCGAGCCGGAAGCTCACGCTGGACGGTGAGCGCAAGCCGCTGGAGTTCTACGGGACGCAGAGTCAGCCAAATGCGTTTTCGATGGACAGCCTGGAGTTCTTCCTGGTCATCGCGCAGTACTTCCGTGAAGCGCTGCCGTTGAGGCTGATCCTGCTGCTCATCGCTTGCCAGCGGGCGGGGGGGCGGATTCCACTTACCCAGGAGGAGATGGCTACGATCCTTGACGTCAGTCGGACAAAGACGTCGGAGGCGCTGCACACCGTCATGTCTCATGGGATCGTCTTCAAGGTGCGGCGGGGTGTGTACCAGTTCAACCCGCCCTACAGTTACCGGGTGGCTGAGTTCATCCCGGGTACGGAGACGGCGGGTGAGTTCGTGAAGGTGGAGCAGCACAGCACCATCTCGCAGATTCGCAGCGATACGAGCCTGCCCGACCTGGTGCGGTTCCCGTCGCTGGACCACATGCGGCAGGCAATCGAGGAACTGCGGGCCGAACGGTCCAAAGAGCGCGCTGCACGTCGGCTGAGCCGGGTGCAGCGCAAGGAAGAAGGGACAGCTCAGTGAGCACCTTGCGATTCGCTGCGGTCAACGCCGACGGGCTTCTCTCCGACCTCGACCTTCCGCCTGCGGCGTACCGCGTGCTGCTGAAGCTGCGTTCGCTGAGCGAGCCCGGGGGCCGGATCCTCATCGATCAGGCCACCATCGGGGGTCTCCTGGAGCTGAGCAGGCCGAGCGTGAACGCCGCGCTGCGGAGCCTGGAGCTCGCGAGACTGGTGCGGAAGGTCAGGAACGGGGTTTACCAGATCAATCCGATGCTGGCCGGGTACAACTCGTTCGAGGACGCGGTGGCCGCCGTCAACGAGATGCCGGCCGAGGAGCGTCTGGACGCGCGCGGGTACGTGGCCAGCTATCACGAGGCCGTGGCGGCCTATCAGGACCAGCTCGCCGAGCAGCGCAAGAAGCGGGCGGCGCAGGCGGCGGCGAAGAAGGCTGCGGAGTCGAAGCGGCGGAGGACGTTGCACGCCGTGGGGTAGTGGTATTGCTGAGGGGGCCTGAGGCCCCCTCAGGCGCTTTGGAGGGCCCCGGGTATATCCCGGGGCCCTCCTGGGTTTTCAGGGGCGGAGAGGGGCGTGTGGGGCTTCGTCAGAAGGCGAAGTCGACGTAGTCGATGTCGGTGAACTCCACGAGGAGGGACGTGGCGCGGGCGCCGTTGTCCTTGAAGTAGATCTCCTGGAGGGCCTCGGCGGTGATGTGGCGCAGTTGGGCCTCGGTGGCGCCGGCGTCCTGGGCGGCGAAGAGGCGGCTCGCGTACTCCGGGGGGAGGTGTTGGGTGATGCGGCGCATGCGGCCGTCGTCGGTGGTGCCGGGGGCCGCGGTGAAGCCGAACCGGGCGCGGGTCTCGATGACGAGGCCGGTGGTTCGTGCGGCCTGGTCGCGGGCGCGCTTGCGGACCAGGGGCTGCCAGCGGCGGCGTACCTCCGCCTCCAGGCGGGCGGCGAGTTCGGGCTTCGGCTGCTTGATCTGGTTCTTGACGTAGCGCTCGACGGTGCGTTGGGAGATGCCGAGCGCCGCGGCGACGGCCTTGGTGGTCTTGAGCTGCTTGACCAGGAAGCGGACCTGGGCGCCGGCGGACTTGGGGATCGGGCGGGTGAAGTGGGGTTCGTCGGCCTTGGTGAGGCTGTCGGAGATGTCGTCGGGCATGGGTTACTCGCCGTCTGCTGCTGCGTCGTGGCCCTTGATGTGGCGGGCGGGGTTGAGGCCTTCGTCGAGCATCTGCACGGCCCACAGGAGGGGCTGGGTGCCTTCGTGCTTGACCATGCCGGGGCTGACGCCGAGGCGGAAGCCGCCGGGTACGGGCTTGCCCTCGGGGGTGTGGGGGAGGAAGTCCAGGGGGTCGGGGCCGTCGGAGAGGTAGACCGCGCAGTCCGAGAGGACCGCGACGGGGTACAGGTCCGCCGCCGTGGCGAGTTTCTGCATCTTGCGGTGCATGTTGACGCGGGCCGTGGAGATGACGGCCGCGCGGATGTCGGGGCGCCAGGTGGGGCGTTCCAGGGCGGGCCAGGCCTCGCCCGGTCGGTAGCCGGCGCCCTGGGGGCGTTCGCGGAGTTTGCCGATGCCGCCCTTGACCGTCGCCTTGATGGCCGACAGGACGGCGGTGGAGGTGCTCGGGTGTTCCTTGTACGTGGTCATGGCGCGGAGGAACTCGGGCGCGGTGAGGGCCGGGGTGACGCCGAGGTCGGCCATGGTCGCCAGGTAGGCGTCGCGGAGCCGGGTGTACCAGGCGTCGAGGTAGGGGCCGCTGTCGGGGCGGATCCAGGCCTCGGTGGGACGGACGTCGAGGCCGAGTTCCTGGGCGTAGGCCAGGGTCGGGGTCGCGTACCAGGCGGGGCCGGTGGGGGAGGTGCCGTGAGGGGTGAACGGGTTGGGGAGGCGGGGGTCGAGCCGGAACGACGAGAGGTCCGCCAGCCAACAGCCGGGGGTCTTGGGGTCGAAGCGCGGGGTGGTGGTGTGGGTCGCCGGGCCGAGGCCGACCAGGAGGCGGTTCGCGGCCGCCGCGAAGGCCATGTTCACGTCGATGCCGACCGCGTGGGTCCGGGCGCACTCGGCGTCGGTGAGGAGCTCCGGGTCGCGGATCCAGTCGTAGGCCTCCTCGTCGAGGACCTCGTCGGGGGTGCGTTGGTGGGCGCGGGGGTAGAGCGCGGCGACGACCGGGTGTTCGTCGGGGGCCTCGGGCGGGGCGGGGTCGACGGGTCGGGTGAGGGAGCCGGCGACGGGGGCTGAGACCCAGGTGTTGGTCGCCTGGTCGCGGGCGGCCCGGGTGGGCGGGCGCAGGGCCGTCATCAGTTCCAGGCCCGTGACGGCGGTCGAGCCGCGGGGGGTCAGGACGCGGGCGGCGTAGGTGGTGAGGAGCTCGGCGAGTTCGGGTGCGGGGAGCTCCGAGGTGTCCTCGCCCCAGGCGCGGGAGTCCAGGGCGCCCCAGGGGAGGACCGCGAGCTGTACGCATTGGCGGCCGGTGCCGGGAGTGGCAGGCCGGTAGATGCGCGGCCAGGGGCCGAAGCCGCGGCGGGTGAGTTGCCACTTGGCCTTCGCGAGCTGCTTCACGACGGGGTGGTTGTCGGGGAGGCGCAGGGCGCGGCGGTCTTCGAGGGTGAGGGGGAGACCGAGGGCCTCGGTGGCGGCGGCGGTGAGGACGAGGAGGGGGTCGCCGTCCTTGCCGTTGCGGTGGAGGCGGGGTGCGCGGAGGTCGGCGTCGGGGCCGAGGGCCCAGGTGACGAGGTCCGGCAGCCCGGTGGTGGGGTGGGGGAGGACGAGGCCGCCGGTGGCGTGGGCCTGGCCGGTGCCGTCGAGGACGGCAAGGGGGCCGTGGCCTTCTACGGGGAGGGGGGTGCGGGGCTTGGGGTGGGGGGTCGCCCGTTGCGGGTGGGGTGCCGTCCGGGGGGTGGGGGCCGCGGAGGGGTGGGGAGCGGTGTTAACGGCGTTAACGCCGTTAACAGGTGCCGGGTTCGATGGTGGCTCGGTGGGGGCCGGGGCGCTGACGGTTTCGACGGGGCCCGGGGAATGGAGCGGTGTGGGGGGCGGCGAAGCGTTAACGCCGTTAATGGTCGCGGAGGGGCGGGGTGGATCGGTGGGGGGAGGGGGCGGGGTGTTAACGGCGTTAATGCCGTTGATGGGGTGGAGGGTGGCGAGGCCTTCGAGGAGGCGGGCGTAAGCGGCGCGCTTCGGGGGGCGGGGAGCCGTGCGGCCGGTCTCCCAGGAGGTGACCGTCTCGCGGCGGACGGACAGGGCCTTGGCGATCTGGTCCTGGCTGAGGCCGGCGGCCTCGCGCAGGCGCTTGCGTTCGTCGGGGTGGGGCAGGCCGTCCTGTGCCGCCGCTTCTTCGAGCAGCGCGTCGACCGCTGCGAAGAGAGCGGTCTGGTCGTTCATCTCGCTCATTACTACCTCCGGGTGCAGCCTATGCGAACCGCACTGTTGAACGCACGTGAAACGCACGTGGGGGCGTTAACGGCGTTAATGCCGTCACCGCCCCCGGCGTGGGTGCCTGGCTCAGATCCGCTGCATCAGCAGCTCGGTGACGGCTTTCAGGTCGTCCGGAGTGAGGTGAGCGGTGAGGGCGTCCGCGATGGTCTCCGGGGAGTGGGTGGAGATCGTGATGCGGGGGGAGGGGGCGGGCGCGGGGGAGGGGGAAGGGGAAGGGGTGGCCTTCACGGCGTTAACGGCGTTAACGCCGTTAACGGTCGGCGGTGCCGGGCGGGTGCGCTGGCGCGGGGGGTTAACGGCGTTAATGGTGTCGCTGGCGGCGGCGGCCTGGTCCTCCTGGGGGAGGCGGCCGATGCGGCGGGCCGGCTCGACCTTGAGTTCGCCCGTCTCCACCTTCTCCTGGAGCGTGGGGGTCAGGTTGAGCAGGGTCAGGCGCTGGGACACCCAGGCCGCCGTCTTGCCGAGCCGCTTGGCGACCTGGGCCTGCGAGCCGTGGACCTCGACGAGTTCCTGGAGGGCGCGAGCCTGGTCCATGGGGGCCACGTCGACCCGGTGCACGTTGGCGATCAGTGCCGATTCGAGGATGTCCGCCGCGGAGGCGGACAGGGAGTCGTTCACGTGGATGTGCATCGTCTTGAGGCCGGCGAGGTGGGCGGCCGCCAGGCGCCGGTTGCCGTCGATGACCACGTACGGGGCCCGGCCCAGGCCGTCGGTCTGGCCCGGGTGGGCCTCCATGAACGCCATGCGGGTGACGACCGCGAGGGGCTGGAGCTGGCCGCGGACCATGAGGGACTGGGCCAGCTCGTCGAGGTCCGTGAGGTCCTCGCGGAGGTTGAAGGGGTTGTGGGCGAGGGCCTCGATGGGCACCTCGGACGGGGGGACGACCCCGGAGGTCGGAGCGCCCGTCGCCTCGGCGATGGCCGCACGGCGGGAACTGACGCCGACCGGCTGGGCGCGGGCGAAGGAAGCCGAGACTCCGAGTTTGTCGGCCTTGCTCATGAGATCTCCCTGGCGAGCGCGCGCAGGGCGACGGCCTGTTCGCCCCTGGGTGCGTAGACGAACAGCGGCTGCTTCACACGTACGGCCTCGCGCTGTTCCTTGAGGTCGGGGACGATCGCCACGACCCGCGGATCCTTTATGTCCATCCAGGCCTGCAGGGAGGACGTGGCGATGTAGCCGCGGCGGCCGTCGTAGAGGTTCACGACGAGGCCGAGGTAGTCGATGTCGAGGCTGAGGTCGTCGCGCAGATCGTTGATCTGGGAGGTGAGCAGGTCGTACGCGTCGGCGGAGGAGTCCTCGGCCTGTACGACGATCAGCGCGCCGGAGGTGCCCGGCTGTTCGGTGTCGCGGCGGCGGCCGTAGTAGATGGCGGCGTCCATGCTGAGGCCGAGGCTGGGCGGGCAGTCGATGAGGATGACGTCGTAGTCGGCCTCGACGGGGGACAGGGCGCGTTCGAGGGCGGCCTCGCGGGCCCGGACGGTGGACAGTCGGACGTCCAGGAGGAACGCGTCCGTGCACGCGGGCAGGATGTGGAGGCGGTCGCCGAAGCGGTCGTCGGGGATGGTGACGATGAGGTCCGAGAGCGGTCCCTTGGCCTCGCCGGCCATGTGGCAGGTGAGGCTGTCGCCGCCGATGGGGAGGGGCTGCCGGCCGAGTTGCTTGGTCAGGTGGCCCTGCGGGTCGAAGTCGACGAGCAGGACGCGCATGCCCAGGCCCGGGAGGTCTTCGAGGTCCAGGGGCGACGTGGTGGTCGGTGCCGCCTGCTCGGGGTGCTCCTCGTCCTCCACCGGGGCGAGGCGCGCCAGCTGGCGCGCGATGCGGACCGGGTGGAGCGATTCCGGGTCCTCGGCGAGGGCCTCCGCGGTGCCCGCGGTGACGGCCGTCTTGCCGACGCCGCCCTTCTGGTTGCACACCACGATGCGGCGCACGACCGCGGGCCGCTTC
The DNA here is from genome assembly GCF_042887545.1 of Streptomyces sp. NPDC057939. Taxonomy (NCBI): domain Bacteria; kingdom Bacillati; phylum Actinomycetota; class Actinomycetes; order Kitasatosporales; family Streptomycetaceae; genus Streptomyces; species Streptomyces sp. NPDC057939. The sequence continues at coordinate 46,267 of NZ_JBHVPG010000059.1, read as the reverse complement.
ACGGTGGGCGCCGGGTTCATCTCCAGCCAGAGGCGCACCGCCTGCGCGAGTCCCTGGGTGAGGGAGATGCCACGGTCCTTGGAGTCCGCGCGGAACGACTCCCACTGGCCGGCGGGCAGCCAGGTGGAGAACGACTCGGCGCCGGACGTGTCGACGGGGGAGGGGGCGGAGGCGAGGGCGCTCCAGTGGGCGATGCCCTGGTGGACGGCGTCCTGGATGTCGATCCGCAGTTGGGCGGTGCGGATCTTCAGTTCCTGGCGGAGCCACGGGGGGAGCTTGGAGACGACCTTCTCTCGGTCGCTCTGGGACGAGGGCGAAGTCATGAGAGGGACTTTACTAACGTTCTTGAGTGTTCGTGAGCGCCACGCCTGAGTTTTGCTAACGAAGTGGGCGCAGACACGCCAGGGCGACCCCGCACCCGCCGTGGCGAGCACCCCCGTGGTTCACCACGGCGTGTGCGAGGCCGCCCTGGACGTACCGTCAGCCGGCCGTGACCGCTTCGGAGTTCGGGGAGATGGCGTTCGGGGAGGTGGGGTCCGGGGAGGTGGGGTCCGGGACGTGCCGGGACGGCAGACCGAGTTGGAGCCGGCAGGTGGGCGAGCCCGACGGGTCGAAGAGGGGGATGCGGTCCGCGGGCACGATGCCCGGCAGGAGGTGCTTCCACAGGTCGACGACCCGGGTGTGCAGGTCCTCGCGGGAGGTGCGGACGTACGAGGTCACCTGGATCCCGGTGAACGAACCGACGATCAGTGTCGAGAGGTCGTACGTGTTGAGCGCGGGCAGGATGTCGCCCCGTTCCTGGGCCGGGGTCAGGCACTGCTGACAGGTGTCGATCCAGGCGTTGTAGGGCGACGGGTCAGGGTGCGTGAACGAGCCGAACTCGATGACGAGGCGGATGCCGGCGCGGATGCGGACGTTGGTGCGCAGCCCGAACGCCATCCGGTGCGTCAGGTCGATGGCCGTTTGCAGACCCGGATCCACGATCGCGGGGAGGCCCTCGGACACCTGGAACTGCTCGTCCATCAGGGTGCGTGCCAGGGCTTCCTTGGACTGGAAGTGGAAGTACAGGGCGCCCTTGGTGACTCCGGCGTACTTCACCACGTCGCTGAGGCTGGTGCCCCCGAACCCGCCCTGGTCGAAGGCGACGGCCGCGCCGTCGAGGATCGCCTGTCGGGTGATCTCGGCCCGTTCTTGCCTGACCCTCGCCACGTGGGCATCTCCTGTTGTCGGTTCCGTTCGCTGGTTCGGGATCAATGTAGTGGGCGTGGTTCAAAGAAAACCAGTCGCCAAGTACTTTTTTGGCGGTCCGGCGAGGGGCTTTCACATGGTCTGGTGCGTATTGGGGTGTTACTGATTGGTGGAACAATCCGCCGAGTCGGCGGGCGGGTGTTAACGCCGTTAAGTGAGGCAGAGGGTTCCGGTTAACGGCGTTAACGGCGTTAACGCCGACGGCCCGTGGCGGGGCTCAGGGGCCGATCCTCCGCGCGGCCGTCACGGCGACCGGTGCGACCGGTTCGGGGAAGCCCTCGGAAGGTCGCCGTTCCGGGAGATGGCCGTCGGCGGCGTCCGCGCCGCCGACGGCGGAGGTCAGCGGGTGGTCCAGCCGCCGTCCACCGACAGGGTGGTGCCGACGACGAAAGAGGCTCGGTCGCCGCAGAGCCAGGCCGCTGCTTCGGCGATCTCCGAGGGTTCCGCGATGCGGGGGAGGACGGCCGCGTTGAGGAGGACCTGCTCCATGTCCGGGTTCTGCTGGAGCCAGAAGTCGATCAGCTCGCTGCGGGTGGTGCCCGGCGCGATCGCGTTGATGCGGATGTTCTGGGCCGCGTACTCGGAGGCCGCTGCCTTGGTCAGTCCGATGACCGCGTGCTTCGAGGCGATGTAAGGGGAGGTGGCCGGGGTCGCGACCAGGCCCGCCGTGCTGCTGTTGTTGACGATGACGCCGCCCCCGGTCTCCAGCATGGCGCGGATCTCGTGGCGCATGCAGTGCCAGACCCCGCGGACGTTGGTGTCCATGATGGTGTCGTAGTCCTCCTCGGGGAGGAGGTGCATGGGGGCGGGGACCGTGGACGTACCCGCGTTGTTGAAGGCGGCGTCCAGTCGGCCGAAGGAGGCGACGGCCGTCTCGACGGCCCTGGCGACGTCCTCGGAACGTGAGACGTCCCCGACGACGTAGTGGGCCTGGTGGCCGTCGGCTCGCAGCTCGTCCGTGAGCGCGGCCAGTTCCTTCTCCCGGCGGGCCATGAGGGTGACCGACGCGCCCTCCCTACAGAACACGCGAGCGGCTGCCGCCCCGATGCCGGCGCTCGCTCCGGTGATCAAAGCAGAGCGACCTGCCAAACTTCCCGTGCTGTCCTTCTTCTTCATCACGCGAACGTAACACGACACCACGGATTGAAGTGATCCCTGGTCAGAAGGTATTTCATACCCGTTGACCCGTTGTGCGTCCGCGGGCTCCGGCGAGAGTCCGGTTGCCCTCCGGCGCCGCCGCAGACTGTGGCCGCCAGGATCTTGTACCCCTGTCCTGGGGGAATGCTGCGTATGCGGCAAATGCGGTGTGGAGCCCCCATGGTCAAGCAGGAGCGTGCGGCACGCACGCGGGAATCCCTCGTGCGCGCCGCCGCGGAGGCGTTCATCGAGGACGGCTTCGCCGCCGCCTCGATCGCGGGTATCAGCGGGAGGGCCGGAGTGACCTCCGGTGCCCTGCACTTCCACTTCGGTGGCAAGGACGAACTCGCCCGGATCGTCGAAGAGCGGGCCGTCTCCGGGCTGCGGTTGGTCTCCCGTACGGCAGGGGAGCCGGAGGGGCGGGCCGGCGATCCGCTGACGCTGCTGGTCGATTCGACGTACGCGCTCATGGCACTGCTCGCCGGGGACGTCGTCGTACGTGCCGGCTTCGCGCTGTCCGCCGACGTGACCCACCGGAGCCGGTTCGACCTCCGCGGGCAGTGGCACGAGTGGACGCGCGGACTGATCGAAGCCGCCGGACGGGAAGGGCTGCTCGCCGAGGGAGTCACCCCTCGGGACGCGACGCCCGCGGTGGTGGCCTCCGTCGTCGGTCTCCAGGTGTTGGGCGCGGTCGACCCCGAGTGGCTGGAGGCCGACACCCTCACCGGCATCTGGTCCGTGGTCCTGCCGAGCATCGCAGCCGAGCGTTGAGAAGAGCCCTAAACAGACTGAGCGGTTTGATTTGCGGGCCCTTTGAGGTGTTAGATGAGCTTGCCCGGAGTCGGTCGCAAGCTACCGAAGGGGCTGGCGGAACAACTCTGTTCCGGTAAAAGCCCAGTTCAGAGCCGTTCTGTAGCGGATCCGGAATGTCCGTGTGCGAAAAACGGCGCGACCGGTTTTGTATTGACAAACCGCTGGGACTGTTTTCTACTGACTTTTGCGACTCATCCAAGGACAGGGGAGTACGACGTGGACATCGATGTACTGGGCGCGCTGGCCGTGCGGGAGAACGGGACCTCCATCACGCCGACCGCCCCCAAGCCCCGGCAGGTCCTGGCCCTCCTGGCCCTCCATGCCGACCAGGTCGTGCCGGTCCCGGCTCTGATCGAGGAGCTGTGGGGCGCCGAGCCGCCGCGCAGCGCCCGCACCACCCTCCAGACGTACGTGCTCCAGCTGCGCGCCCTCATCGCGACCGCCCTGGAGGACACCGACGGCACGCGGACCGCGAAGGACGTGCTGGTCACCCTGCCCGGCGGCTACCTGCTCAACAGCGGCGGCGGGACCAGCGACGTGCGGGAGTTCGACCGGCTGGCCGGTCTGGGCTACCGGGCGATGGACGCGGGTGACGCGGCCGGTGCGGCGCGACTGCTGCGCGAGGCCCTCTCCCTGTGGTCGGGCCCCGCTTTCGCGGACGTGCACGGCGGCGTGCAGCTCGACATGGAGACGCGCCGACTGGAGGAGACCCGCTTGTGCGCCCTCGACCAGCGCATCGAGGCGGACATGAAGCTGGGCCGGCACCGCGAGCTCCTCGCGGAACTGACCGTTCTGGTGAGTCGCTATCGCACGCACGAGAACCTGCACGGTCAGTTCATGCTCGCCCTGCACCGCTCGGGACGACGCGGCGAGGCGCTCGACGTGTACAAGCGCCTGCGCACCACGCTCGTACGGGACCTGGGCCTCGAACCGTCCCCGGCGCTGCGCCGGTTGCAGCGGTCGATCCTGATGGCGGGACCGGAGGCCATGGCCACGGCGCCCGCGGTGGCCGTGGCGGGCGGAACGGGCGCCAAGGCGCAGCGGCTCGTGCGGGCTTGATCCGATGCCGGTGGCGACCGCCGCCGGCACGGGGGGTGTGGACGCAGCGGGGGGCGGAAGGAGACGGAGCGGTGCAGGAGAGGTCGGAGCGGACCCGCAGGCGGTTGGTATGCGCCGGGGCCGAGATGTTCCACCGCAACGGATACGCCAACGCGACGCTCGGCGAGATCGCGGGCGCGGCCGGGGTGACGAAGGGGGCGTTGTACTTCCACTTCGCCTCCAAGGACGAGCTGGCCGACGCCGTGCAGCGGCGCGGATGCGGGCTGTTGCACGACGCGGTGCGCGGACTACGGGAGAACGGCGCCTCCCCCCTACAGGCGCTGATCGACACGACCCACTGGTTGGCGCGGATGCTGCACGAGGATCCCGCGATCCCGGCGAGCTTCCGCATCACCAAGGAATGCGCGGGCCAGCACGTGAACGCGGTGGACTTCCACGATGCCTGGCTGACCGTGGTGAGCGAACTGCTGCGCGAGGCCCGGGACGTCGGGGAACTGCCGGTGGACGAGCCGCCCGCCGGAGCCGACGACGAGATGCCGACCTTGGACCGTTGGGAGAGCGCCGAGGCCCTGGTGGCCGCCGCGCTCTGCGGGATCGAAGTACTGGCGGGAACCGGGCTCTCCCACTGGGAGCTCCGGCGGAAGGTGGCCGCCCTGTGGGGGCTGCTGCTGCCGAGCCTGGTGGGGGAGGCACGGGTCGGGGAGTACCGGACGGGAGCCGTCGGGGCACGCACCCGTGCGGTGGGCGCGGAGCGGCGCCGGGAGTTCCAGGGGACGGGCGCGCAGGCATGACCGCCGTCCGCGCGGCACCAGCCACCGGGTGACTGTTTTCGCAGGTCGAAGTAGTCGGAAGCGATCGAGGCGACTCGACGGAGTACGGGAGGGGAAACCGTGAAGATTCAGGTTCTGGGTCCGTTGAGTGCCGAGGTCAACGGAGACTCGATCGTGCCGACGGCCGGCAAGCCGCGGCAGATCCTGGCGCTCCTGTCGCTGTACCCCGGGCGGGTCATGCCGGTGCCGACCCTCATGGAGGAGATCTGGGGGCAGAACCTGCCGCAGAGCGCGCTGACGACCTTGCAGACGTACGTCCTGCAACTGCGCCGCAGACTCGGCACGGCCATGGGGCCGGGCCGGCCGGGGGCCGCCAAGGAAGTCCTCACCACACGGCACGGCGGGTACCTGCTCCAGGTGCCGCCGGAGTCCGTGGACGTGCACTCCTACGAGACGCTGGTCGTGCGGGGCCACGCCGCGTTCGACGCCGGTGACGACGAGGGCTCCGCGGCGCTGCTGCGGGAGGCGCTCGCGCTGTGGCAGGGGCCCGCGCTGGTCGACGTACGGGTGGGGCCGGTACTGGAGATCGAGGTGCTGAGGCTGGAGGAGAGCCGGCTGGTCACGATGGAACGGCGCATCGACGTCGACCTGCGGCTGGGGCGGCACACCGAACTCCTCGCGGAGCTGACCGAGCTGACCGCGCGGCACCCGCAGCACGAGGGGATGCACTCCCAGATGATGGTCGCGCTGTACCGGTCCGGCCGGCAGGCGGCGGCGCTCGACGTGTTCCGCAGGCTGCGGCAGCGGCTCATCGGGGACCTGGGCGTCGAGCCCTCGCCACAGTTGCAGCGGTTGCACCAGGCGATCCTGGCGGTCGACCCGGCACTGGACGTGATGGCGGGCCCGAAGCGGGGATCGACCTTCGACCTGTACGCGGCCTGACCGGGCCGCGGCCCGGCCGCCACAGGGGGGCGGCCGGTGCCGGGGACCCGGGTGGCATCGTGGAGGCATGGAAGATCTTGGTGAGGCCCTCGTTCCGTTCCGGCTCGACGTGCCGCCGGAGGAACTCGACGACCTCGCGGCGCGGCTGGGGCGGGTGCGGTGGCCCGACGAGCTCGACGGGGCCGGGTGGGACTACGGCATCCCGTCGGAGCGGATGCGCGAGCTCGTCCGGTACTGGCGCGAGGAGTACGACTGGCGGGCCGCCGAGGCGCGGTTGAACGACTGGCCGCAGTTCACCACCGTCATCGACGGGGCCGGGGTGCACTTCGCGCACCTGCGTTCCCCCGAACCGGACGCCACACCGCTGCTGATGACCCACGGCTGGCCCGGATCGTTCGTGGAGTTCCAGCGGGTCGCGGGCCCGCTGACGGATCCGCGGGCGCACGGGGGCGACCCCGCCGACGCCTTCCACCTGGTGCTCCCCAGCATCCCCGGCTTCACGCTGTCCGGGCCGACCACGGAGCGGGGTTGGGAGTTCAAGCGGGTCGCCCGGGCCTTCGCGGTACTGATGGAACGGCTCGGGTACGGGACGTACGGGGTGCAGGGCGGCGACTGGGGAGCCGCGATCTCGCGCGAGCTCGGACGCGTCCGGCCCGAGCGGGTCGTCGGCGTGCACCTCAACCTGCTCCCCGGAGCCGGCGCGACCGCCGAGCCCACGGAGGCGGAACTGGCCCCGCTGAGCCCCGCCGAACGGGAACGCGCCCTGGCCTCCTGGGAGCGGTACCGCGTGTGGGCGAAGGAGCGGCAGGGCTACGCCGACATCCAGGCGACCCGGCCGCAGACCCTCGCCTACGCGCTGAACGACTCCCCGACGGGGCTGCTCGCCTGGATCGGGGAGAAGTTCGACGAGTGGAGCGACCCGCGGTGCCCCGTCGACCGGGACCTGATGCTCACCAACGTGATGCTGTACTGGCTCACGGGGACGGCCGGCTCCGCCGCCCGGATCTACTACGAGCGGGCCCACGCGCACTGGTTCGGGCAGCCGCCCGAGGTGTCGGCCACCCCGACCGCCCTCGCGGACTTCCCCCGGGACAACTTCGTACCGCTGCGGCACGTCGCCGCGCGCACCGACTCCGTCGTGCGCTGGACCTCGTACGACCGGGGCGGGCACTTCCCCGCGATGGAGGTGCCGGAACTGCTGGTCGGGGACGTCCGCGCCTTCTTCCGGGAGCTCACCGCCTCCGGCCGGACGTCCGACATGTGAAAACATCGGCGGGGCGGGTCGGTACGGCTGTGATGATCGCCCGATGAACGACGAACAGCGAACCCGCCCCGTACTGATCGGCGACGAGCGGGAGACCCTCACCAGCGTCCTGCAATGGCAGCGCGACACCCTGATGATGAAGTGCGCGGGACTGTCCGCCGAGCAGCTGCGGCGCAAGGCCGCGCCACCGTCCGGGCTCAGCCTGCTCGGGCTGGTGCGCCACCTCGCGGAGGTCGAGAGGAGTTGGTTCCGCAACGTCGTGGGCGGCGAGGACGTCCGCGGCTACTTCCCGCCGGACGAGGCCGGGGAGCGGACGGAGTTCCGGGTCGAGGACGCGGACCCGCAGGAGTCCTTCCGGATCTGGGAGGACACCTGCGAGCGCTCACGGAAGATCGTCGCCGCGCAATCCCTCGACGCCCAGGGCCGGTACGGCGACGAGGGGTACTCCCTGCGCTACGTCCTGGCGCACATGATCGAGGAGTACGCCCGGCACAACGGGCACGCCGACCTGCTGCGCGAGGCGATCGACGGGACCACCGGCGAGTAGCGGCCGCCGCGCCGGGCGCGCCGGCCGGCCCCGGTCAGGCGGGCGCGGTGCCCGTGCGGTCCACGGCGTCGAGCGCCACCTGCCACGGGAAGTGCGGCGGGGCGTCGGGGCCGGCCGGACCGGGCACGAACCCTCCCTCGCCGTACAGGACTTCGGCACCCGCCCCGCGCAGCACCGTCAGGGACTGCTCGAACTGCGGGTGGGCGGCGAGCGCGGCGTTCGTGCAGGGCATGGCCACCACCGGGACGCCCTTGCCGAGGGCCTCGGCGGCGACGCCCACGGTGAAGCGGTCGGTGAGGCCGAGGGCCCAGGCGTTGACCGAGTTGAAGGTGGCGGGCGCGAACAGCAGCGCGTCCGGGGCGGGCCACACGTCGGGCTCGCCGGGCATCTTGTACTGCCAGCGCACCGGGTTGCCGGTCAGTGCGGCGAGACCGTCGAGGCTGCCGGCCACCCACTGCGCCGCCGTCGGGGTCAGGCCGAGGCACACGTCCCAGCCGCGCGACTGGGCGTCCTCGATCACGTGGGCAACGTCGAACACGGGCGGGGCGGCGGAACAGAACAGATAGAGGGTCCTCATACGGTCATGTGATCACATTCTTTGTCCCGGGCTGTCGTTGAGGGGCGAACGTGGACGTGGACGCACGCGTATGCGGATGAGCTTTTCAGCGATGTTCCGTCGCACGGCCCGGCGGTTGACTGAGGGCATGACGAAGAACGAGAACGAGACGAAGAACGAGACGGCCCGGAAGCTCACCCTGGTCATCGGCGGCACCGGGAAGACCGGTCGGCGGGTGGCGGAGCGGCTGGCGCACCGGGGCCGGCCGGTCCGGATCGGCTCGCGCGCCGCTGAGCCCGCCTTCGACTGGCACGAGCCCGCCACCTGGGGGCCGGCGCTGGAGGGCGTCGACCGGGTGTACGTCACCTACTACCCCGACCTGGCCTTCCCCGGCGCCGCCGAGCAGATCGGCGCGTTCGCCGAGCAGGCCGTGGCGGCCGGAGCCGGCCGGCTGGTGCTGCTGTCCGGCCGGGGCGAGGAGGCCGCCGAGCACAGCGAGCACCTGCTGAAGGCCTCCGGCGGGGACTGGACCGTCGTCCGCGCCAGCTGGTTCAACCAGAACTTCGACGAGAGCTTCTTCCTGGACCCCGTGCGGCACGGGGAGATCGCCCTGCCGACCGCCGACGCCGTCGAACCCTTCGTCGACGCCGACGACATCGCCGACGTGGTGGTGGCCGCGCTCACCGACGACCGGCACATCGGGAAGACGTACGAACTGTCCGGGCCGCGCCTGCTCACCTTCTCCGACATCGCCGCCGAACTGTCGAAGGTGACCGGCCGGGAGATCGCCTACGTGCCGGTGTCGGACGCGGACTACCGGGCGGTGCTGCGCGACCAGGGCCTGCCGGAGGACTTCGCCGACCTGTTCGCGCTGATCCTGGACGGACGCAACGCGCACCTGGTGCACGGGGTGGAGGAGGTGCTCGGTCGGCGGCCCAAGGACTTCGCGGACTACGCCCGCGAGGCGGCCGCCACCGGCGTCTGGGACCTCTGAGGGGGTCGGCGGCCGCCCGGCACGGGGAGGATGGGGTCATGGACACGCTGACCGGACTGCTCGAAGGGCCCAAGGCCCGCGGTGCCCACCTGCAGAAGTCCGTCTTCAACCCGCCCTGGTCGCTGCGGGTCGAGGACCGGGCGCCGCTCTCGGTGATGACACCCGTACGCGGCACGGCCTGGCTGGTGCCCGACGAGGGCGAGCCGGTCCTGATCGGCCCCGGTGACGTGGCCGTCGTACGGGGCCCCGTGCCGTACACCGTGGCGGACGCCCCGGGCACCCCGGTGCAGGTCACCGTGGGCCCGGACCAGCGGTGCAGCACCGGGGACGGCGAGGACGTCACCGACACCATGGCGTTGGGGGTGCGCACCTGGGGGGCGCGGGCCGTCGACGCCGGATCGGTGGTCCTGCTGAGCGGCACCTACCAGGCGCCCGGCGAGATCGGCCGGCGGCTGCTGGGAACACTGCCCACGGTGCTGGTCCGCCCCGCGGGCACCGCGGACGCCACCTTGATCACACTGCTGGCCGCGGAGGTGTCCCGGGACGAGCCCGGTCAGGAGATCGTCCTGGACCGGCTGCTCGACCTGCTGCTGATCGGGGTCCTGCGGGCCTGGCTCGCCGCGCCCGGCTCGGGGGCGCCCGCCTGGTACCGGGCGCAGGGCGACCCCGTGGTGGGGGTGGCGCTGCGGCTGCTGCACGAGAACCCCGCGCACGGCTGGACGGTCGAGGAGCTCGCCCGCAAGGCCGGGGTGTCGCGCGCCTCGATGGCCCGCCGCTTCACTCAGCTCGTCGGCGAGCCGCCGGTCGCCTACCTGACGGGCTGGCGCATCGCCCTGGCCGCCGACCTGCTGCGCGAGCCGGGCGCCACGGTGGCGACGGTGGCCCGCCGGGTCGGCTACGGCACGCCGTTCGCGCTGTCGGCGGCCTTCAAGCGGGTACGGGGGGTCAGCCCGCAGGAGTACCGGTCCGGGGCGGCGCCGTCCTCCACGGGGGTGGGGGTGGGACGCACCGTCGTGCTGCCGTAGGGCCTACCGGGGCCCTCGGGGGACGGGGAGGACGGCGACCGTCTGGTCGCCGCTGATCTCGCCCGTCGGCCGGAAGCCCAGGCCGAGGTAGAAAGGCTCCGGGCTGCCCTGAGCGCGGCTCCAGCAGACGTGGGCCTCGGCCGCACCGCGCGTCCGCAGTTCCTGGAGGACGGCGCCCACCGCGAAACGGCCGTAGCCCTTGCCCTGGTGGCCGGAGGCGATGTTGAGCCGCCAGATGCCGGAGCGGCGTTCGTCCGGGTCCTTCGCGGGGTTCCACACGATGTCGAGGAAGGCCATGACGAAGCCGACGACCTCGTCACCGTCGACGACGGCCCGCGGCCAGGCCACCGGACCGTGGACGTACGCCTCCGCCAGCGACTTCACGACGGGGGAGACGAGGTGTTCCTGGGCCGGGGCGACCCGTACCGCGCACACCGCCTCGAAGTTCTCCTCCGTGACGGGCACCAGTCGCAGTGATGAGCTGATCATGTTCCAAGCGTACGGTCCGCTCACCGGGGCATAAACTGATCACGGACGACCATGGAACGGGCGGGAGGCAGCAGTTGACGCGGGAGCGGATCCTCGTGACGGGAAGCACCGGCTTCGTCGGTTCGCACGTGACGGCACTGCTGTCCGAGAACGGCGGCCCCGCGCTCCGGCTCCTGACCCACCACCGGAACCCACCCGTCGGCGCGGCCGGCGCCGAGGTCGTGACCGGCGACCTCACCGATCCCGCCTCCCTGCGCGGGATCTGCGAGGGCGTCACCACCGTCCTGCACCTCGCGGCCCGTATCGGGGGTACCGAGGACGAGTGTCGGGCGGTCAACGTGGAAGGGACCCGCGCGCTGCTGGCGGAGGCCGCGCGGGCCGGGGTACGGCGCTTCGTTCAACTGGGCACCGCCGCCGTGTACCGGGACGTTCCGCACCGGGGCGAGGCCGAGGGACAGTTGGAGGAACGGCCTTCCTCCCCCACCAGCGTCACGCGGCTGGAGGGCGAGCGGCTGGTCCTCGCGGCGGGCGGAACCGTCCTGCGCCCGCACCTGGTCTACGGGCGCGGCGACATCTGGCTTGTTCCCGCTCTGGTGCAGCTGATGGACGCACTGCCGAACTGGGTGGACGGCGGCCGTGCGCGCATCTCGATGATCTCCGCGGATGCGCTCGCGGGGGCCCTCGTGGCTCTGACCCGGCTGCCCGAGCTGCCCCGCGGGCAGGTGCTGCACGCGAGTCATCCGGAGCCGGTCACCTGTCGCGAGCTGATCACCACCGTGGGGCGGGCATTCGGAATCGCCCTGCCGGAAGGCGACGTCACCTTCGACGAGGCGCTGGAACGAACGGGGGCGGCCGGCGATCCGGCCACCCGGCGCAGGCTTTCCCTGCTGACCACCGACCACTGGTACGACAGCGGCGCGCTGTGGAAGCTGGTCGGTGCCGAACCGGGTCCGCGACTGACGGAGGGGTTCGGGGCGTACGCCTCCTGGTACCGGGAGCGGTTGGGGCTGTGAGCCGTGCGGGAGGCGGGTTCCGTCAGTGGTCCGCGACGGTACCGGTGACGGTGGCCTCGAAGGTCTTCACGTCGCCTTGGCGCCCGGTGACCTGGACCACGCGGACGTCGGGGTCCGACGAATGGGCGATCTCGGTCTCGATCCAGCAGGGGATCTCGAACTCGGCGTAGTTGTGGAAGAAGGTCTCGATGCCGGTGGGTCGGAACGGTTCCCCCTCCAGGACGCCGCAGGCCGCCTGACGGGCCGCCTCGATCAGCACCATGCCCGGCTGGTGGTCGTTGGGGTGCTCGAAGAGGACCGGGTGCCCGAAGTGGGGGCTGAGCAACCAGCGCCCCGGCCGGTCGCCGGGAGAGAGCACCACGTCGGTCGGGAAGACCCGGCCGGCGGATGCGGCGGGAATCGGGGCCGGGCGCGGCACGTCCCACAGCGAGGACGAGGAGGCTGCCGCGTACGTGCCCCGCAGTCTTCGGTAGACCGCCGGTGAGACGCAGCTGAAGAGCCCCGTACCGGTGGCGGCGACACGGTTGCCGCGTCGGACGGTCACCTCGATGAACCCCGAGAAGCGGTTGCCCTGCCAGGCGAAGTCCCGGCAGACCACGATGAGCTCGAGGTCGCTCGGGTTGGCGCCGATGAGCAGCTCGGACGGCTCGGTCTTGAACCCGAGGCTCCAGACCAGGGCGTTGTGCGTCAGCGGTACGCCGTACTCCGCGTGGGCCAGCAGGAGTGCCGACTGACGGATGGTCTCCGCCGCCTGCACCGGGTCATGGCTGAGACCGTCGGAGGTCGTGAAGAAGCTGTGGGCGCGGGGCCACTGGGCGGTGACGCGGAAGACCTCGTCGCCCAGGCGTTCGTAGCCCGTCAAGAACACTTCGGCTATCGCGCTCCGGTGGACATACTCCCGGGGAACGGTGCTCGTGAGCGGCTGGATGTCGTTGCAGCGCGTCGTCCACTGACCGCCCCCCGTACGCGGGTTGGACGGTGCGGCGATGTTGTTCTCGAACGTGAGCAGGGTCATGGACCTCTCCGCAGAGTCGAGGTGACGGATGGAACGAGCACTCTGAAGACGTAAGATACGTACTCTCCGGTTTTATTTGCAAGGAAAGAGAGCCTTCCGCTTATCGAACGCGCCCCCGCCGGACCGTCGGGAAGAGTCGCTCGACGAGGCGCACCGCTGCCCCGACTGTAGGCGCCACAGGCGCAACTGCGGGGTAGGAGGCCTACCAGAGGGGTCCGGAGGAGGGGGATGAAATGAGCCAAGCCCGCTCAAGAAAGAACCGACCGGGCGGTTGTTTCATTGGATCACTCTAGGTAATGATCTACCGAGGGGTTGATGTGGACTTCCCGCATCCGTGGGAAACGCGCCCGCCATGTGCCGTTCGGGCTGCACTTGCATGAAGGCCCGCACGCGTAGGCGCTATGGTTTGCGGGTTGATAAAATACGGACCTTCTGGTTGGTTTCAATGGGGGGAGGGGGCCTCTAGGAGCCCGTCCGTAGTCACCCTTTGTATCGGAGGCATCGTGGCACGTCAGGAGCGTGCAGTGCGCACGCGTCGTGTGATCTTGGAAGCGGCAGCCGCCGTCTTCGACGAGCGGGGATACGAGGCCGCCACCATCGCGGACATCCTTGCCAAGGCCGGGGTCACCAAGGGCGCGCTGTACTTTCATTTCGCCTCGAAGCAGGAGCTCGCCCGCGGCATCCTCGACGAGCAGTACACCGAGGGGACCGTTCCTCCGCGCGAGGTCAAGCTCCAGGAGCTCTTCGACCTGGGCATGGTGCTGGCCTACCGGGTGCGCCACAACCCCATGCTCAGCGCCGGTACCAGGCTCTCCCTCGGGCCCGACATGCGTGAGATCTTCGGCGGAGGGTCCGTGCCCGGCTGGATCCAGGTGACCGAGGAGGTGATCCTGCAGGCCAAGGCGCAAGGGGAGCTTCTTCCCCACGTGAACACCGCGGAAGCGGCCTGGGCCCTGTCCGCCGGCTGGGCGGGGGTGCAGATCTACTCGCAGACCATGACCGACCGCGCCGACATCGAGTACCGGGTCTCGGTCTTCTATCAGCACTTCTACCCCAGCATCGCGGTCCCCGCGGTGCTCGCCCGGCTGGATCTGTCGCCGGACCGCGGGTCGCAGGTGGCGGCCGAGATCAGGATTCTCGACGCGGCTGCGGCCGAGGCCGAGGCGGACGCCGCGTCGGAGCCCGCCCGGACCTGAGTCGCGCTCGAGCGCGACTCAGAGTTCCTTCGACGATCACCACACACCATGGGCGGACATTCGTGGTCCCCGGCAAACCGCTAGGGCGGTTTGTGGGAGTCCCTCATGGTCAAGCAAGAACGTGCAGCCCGTACGCGAGACACTCTGGTCCGTGCCGCCGCCGAGGTGTTCGCCGAGGAGGGCTTCGGCACGGCCTCCATCTCGGCCATCAGCAGGCGCGCCGGCGTCAGTACGGGCGGGCTGCACTTCCACTTCGGCAGCAAGGGCGCGCTGGCAGAAGCCGTGGCCGAGCGGGCGTCGGAGAAGCTGCGCGCCATCACGGTGTCCCGACGCTCCGGCGGCGACGTCCTCCAGACACTGGTCGATTCCAGCCATGATCTGATGGCGCTGCTGGAGCGGGATCCCGTGGTTCGCGCGGGGTTCGGGCTGTCCGGCGGCGGGGCGGCTCCTGCGGCCGTCCGCTTCGGCGGAGCCGGGTGGGACTTGCGCACGCAGTGGCAGCGGTGGGTCGAGGCCACGTTCCGCGCCGCCGACCAGGAGGGCCGGCTGGCCGAGGAGGTGTCCCCGCAGGCGGCGGCCGCCGCCGTGGTGGCGGCGATGGTCGGTTTCGGGGTCCTCGGGGCCGGCGGGTTCCCCCGTGTCGGCCCCTCCCCGCTCGCCCGCTACTGGGCCCTGACGCTGCCGCGGCTCGCCGCGCCCGGTTCGCTCGAAGAGCTGACGCCCGGTGGTTCGGGTGCTCCCCGTGGCGCAGTACCCCGTAGATCAAGTTAACCCACCGACCGGACCAGATGGTTGGTTCTGGCGGCCCGAATCCCCTCGGAGAACCCTCCGAGGGGATTTTTTTCTGTGGCTCCAGAGGGCTCGAAGGTGGCCTCACGGCCCCCTCGGAGAGTGAAACTCGCAGCTCAGAGGCCATCTAGGGGGTTGTGTCCGGCGATGACGCGAGAGAAACGGCATAGCCGGTTTGGTATTGACAAACCGGCTCAGCTGTTTTTTGCTCATTCCAGCGAAAGTCAAGGGCTCATCCATGGACGAAGCAGGGGAGTACGACGTGGACATCGATGTACTGGGTGCACTGGCCGTGCGGGAGAACGGGACCTCCATCACGCCAACCGCCGCCAAGCCGCGTCAGGTGCTGGCCCTCCTGGCCCTCCATGCCGACCAGGTCGTGCCGGTCTCGGCTCTGATCGAGGAGCTGTGGGGCGCCGAACCGCCGCGCAGCGCCCGCACCACCTTGCAGACGTACGTCCTCCAGCTCCGCTCCCTCATCGCGACGGCGCTCAAGGACACCGACGGCAGCCGGACCCCCAAGGACGTGCTCGTCACCCTGCCCGGCGGCTACATGCTCAACAGCGCCGGCGGCACCAGCGATGTCCGCGAATTCGACCGGCTGGCCGGATTGGGCTACCGGGCGATGGACGCGGGTGACGCGGCCGGCGCGGCGCGGCTGCTGCGCGAGGCCCTCTCCCTGTGGTCGGGGCCGGCCTTCGCCGACGTCCACGGCGGAGTGCAACTGGACATGGAGACGCGCCGGCTGGAGGAGACCCGGCTGTGCGCCCTCGACCAGCGCATCGAGGCCGACCTCAAGCTCGGCCGGCACCGGGAACTGCTCGCGGAGCTGACGGTCCTGGCCAGCCGCTACCGCATCCACGAGAACCTGCACGGCCAGTTCATGCTCGCCCTGCACCGCTCCGGCCGTCGCGGCGAGGCCCTCAGCGTCTACCAGCGGCTGCGCGCCACGCTCGTGCGCGAGCTCGGGATCGAGCCGTCCGCCGCCCTGCGAAGCCTCCAGCGGTCGATCCTGATGACCGGTCCCGAAAACCCGGCCGCGGTCCCGGCGGCAGCCCGAAAGCGGTTGGCACAGGTGGGTTGATTCACCAGGAGAATCGGTGGGAGAAGAGCCGGCCGGCGCCTGATTGTGCAGGCACCTTTCGAAACTCTCCGGAAGGCTCGGAGAAAAGGCTTGGCCGGGCAATTCTCAACTCTTTCCGGAAGAAGTCCCACCGGTTGTTCAGCCTCGTCAGAGAGGGTTCCGGGGAGTCAACCGGAATCATGTGCACGAAATCCGTCGGATGTTCGTCCGCTGCGGAGCCCTGCTCGATGTCGGCTTGAGATTCCGGTGATACGGCGGTGGGACGACATACCGTCATGTTGGTCGAATGCTGAAAACCGAGAGTGCGTCGACGAAATACGGAGGGGAGACGGGAGACCGTGAAGATTCAGGTTCTGGGTCCGTTGAGTGCCGAGGTCAACGGGGCATCGATCGTTCCCACGGCGGGCAAGCCGCGTCAGATCCTGGCGCTTCTCGCGCTCTACCCGGGCCGGGTGATGCCCGTGCCGACGCTCATGGAGGAGATCTGGGGGACCAAGCTGCCCGACAGCGCCCTCACCACCCTGCAGACGTACATCCTCCAGCTCCGCCGCCGGCTGGGCACCGCGATGGGGCCGGGCGCCCCGGGCACGGCCAAGGACGTGCTCGCCACCCGGCACGGCGGCTACCTGCTCCAGATCCCGCCGGAGTCCGTGGACGTCCACGCGTACGACGCCCTCGTCGCCGGCGGCCAGCAGGCCTTCGACGACGGTGACGACGAACGCGCGGCGGACCTGCTGCGCAAGGCGCTCGCCCTGTGGCAGGGTCCCGCCCTGGTCGACGTACGGGTGGGGCCGATCCTGGAGATCGAGGTGTTGCGGCTCGCGGAGAGTCGCCTCGTGACGACCGAGCGGCGCATCGACGTCGACCTCAGGCTCGGCCGGCACAGCGAACTCCTGGCCGAACTGACCGAGTTGATGGCCCGCAACCCGCAGCACGAGGGCCTGCACTCGCAGGCGATGGTCGCCCTGTACCGTTCGGGGCGGCAGGCGACCGCGCTGGACGTGTACCGCCGGCTACGGGCCCGGCTGATCGGCGAACTGGGGGTCGAGCCCTCGCAGCAACTCCAGCGCCTGCACCAGGCGATGCTGCGCGTCGACCCGGCGCTGGACGTGATGGCCGGACCGCGCCGCAGCTCGACCTTCGACCTGTACGCGGCCTGAGCGGTCGTTCCGGACGGACGGGGGCGAACCGCGAAACTCCGGCAGGGGCTCCAGCAGGGCCTCCAGCAGCGCTGTGCCCACGATTGAGGAACCCTCCACCGGGCCCCGCCAGGCTCGCGGCGCGCCGGTATGCGCACCCGCGCCGGCGGACGAGGAGAAGGGCAAGCCATGGACCGGCTGGAACTCACCGATCTGACCCGCATCCTGCGGGTTTGGGGAGGCGAGGACGAGTGCGTCGAGCTGAACGAGGAAGTCCAGGACCTCTACTGGGAGGAGCTGGGCTACGACAGCCTCTGTGTCCTCCAGACCACCGGCTCGGTGGAGCGGCGCTTCGACGTCCTCCTCGACGGGGAACTCCTCGAACTGGCCGACACCCCTCGCCGGTTCCTCGCCCTGGTCAACGCCGTGCTGAGCAGCCGGGCGGGGGTCTGACCGGCATCGGCCCGCTCCCCGGACGGTACGAGGAGCGGTGCGCCCGGCTCCTGCGGGGCTCCACCCGCGCTCGACGCGTGATCCGGCGAACGAGGACATGCTCTGCGTCAAGCGTTGAGAGAGGTGTCTGATGTCTGTCGAGCGAGCACACCGGATGTCACACGCGGTCGACGCGGCCGCGCCCGCCGCAGTCCTGTACGCGCTGGTGGCCGACACCACCCAGTGGCCGCTGTTCCTACCGGACAGCATTCACGTGGAACGTCTCGACTTCGACGGGACCACGGACCGCCATTACCAGTGGGCCTTCGTCGACGGGACCCCGCAGCCGTCGCTGTGGCGGCGCACCCTGGACGCCCGGCGGCGGCGCGTCGAATTCCGCGAGGAGCGGTCCGGGGGACCCGTCACGACGACGGGCGGGAGCTGGAGCGTCGAGGAACTCGCCCCCGGCTGGTCCCGGCTGACGTGGCAACAGGACGTGATCGTCACCGCGGAGCGGGCGGCGGACGCCGAGCGGCTGCTGGCGTCCGCCCGGGCAGCCGGGTGTACGGCCCTGAACCGGCTGCGGACCGCGGCGGAGGGCTGGCGGCGCCTCGACGCGACGGCCCTCTCCTTCGAGGAGTCCGTACGCGTCCAGGGACCGGCGGAACCGGTCTACGAGTTCCTGTACGGGGTGGGCTCCTGGCCCGGCCGGGTGCCGCACGTCGTACGCGCCGAGGTGACCGAGGACAGCCCCGGTGTCCAGCGCACGACGCTGGTCAACCTGGCCGGGGACGGAACCGCCTACACCACCGAGTCCGTACGGGTGTGCTTCCCGGCGGCCGGCCGGATCCTCTTCAAGCAGCTGCGCCCGCACGCCCTGCTGAGCGCGCACACCGGCGAATGGTCGGTGGAGCCCGACGCGACCGGAGTCACCGTGGTCGCCCGGCACGACGTCCTGCTGGACGAGGGGGCCGTGGAGCGGGTGCTCGGCCCGGACGCGGACCTCGCGCGGGCCCGCCGGTACGTGCGCGAGGAACTCGGCGCCGAGAGTAGGGCCACTCTCGGGCCGGCCCAGCAGCACGCCCGGGAATCGGTCAGGTCGCTGCGGTCGGTCTGAGGTACGCGCGCGGCCCCGGTGCTCCCGCCGGGGCCGCGGTGCGTGCGTTCCGGTCCCGCGGGTCACCGAACGGGCCCGCCTAGCCGGTCCGGCAGCCGGCGCCCGGGGCGTCGCGGGCGGGACGGGCGCCGGGCAGTGCGGGGGCCGCCAGGCACGGCATGACCACCCGCCAGAAGCCGGTCACGGTCCGGCGGGCGAGCCACCGCGGGTCGTCCCGGCCCAGCACCGCGAATCCGTAAGTCGCGGCGACCACCGTGGACGCCGCGCTCAGGTCCGAGACGCCGGGGATCAACTCGCCCTCCTCCCGGGCCTCGGCCAGCAGCCGGCGGACGTACGCGTGCCAATCGCCGAGCAGGGTGAGGGCCGGGGCGTACGCGGGTTCCCGGGCGAGCTGGAGGCCGGTCCGCGCCACCACGTCGTGCAGGAGCACCCCGGCCAGGGCGTGCGTGCTGTCGGCCAGGGCCTGTAGGGCCGAGGTCCGCTGTGCGTACACCTCGTGAGCGGTGGTGCGCAGGATCCGGGCGGCCGCCGTCTCGACGGCCGCACCCACCGCCGTCTTGTTCTCGAAGTGGAAATGCAGGGCACCCGGGCTCACTCCGGCTCCGGCACTGATCATGCTCAGTGTCGCGTCCGCGTACCCGCGCTGTCCGAACACCGTCGCCGCCGACTCGATCAGTGCCCGGCGGGTTCGGACAGCGCGTTCTTGTCTCATCACGCATTGCTCCTGTATCGGATTCCCACCCACATTAAACCGCCCCGTTGGTATTACACACCATGGCGGAGGGGCGGTTCAGCCGAGGTAGTAGCGATTTCGGACAGCCATTGGTCCGTTTTGGAGTAAATGTCATGCAAATGGTGGGCGCTTACAGCCTTTGACAAACCGACGAAGCGGTTTGTATCTTCTTGACGTTGGCTCAACTGAGCTTGAGGGAGGGGGGCAGATGAACCAGCGTTCCTACGCTGTGCTGGAACCTCACACGGCCGCTGCGGGAGTGAACGGCGGGTTCTCACTTGCGGAGGGTCTGAGAGCACCACAGAACAGTTCGGTCCAGTCGGTGCTGTGGCGGATCCTCATCGTCGAGAGCAACGCCGTCGAGGCCGAGACCTTGGCCCGCGGCCTGCGCCGCCACGGCCACGAGGTCGACATCGTGGCCACCGGTAGCGAGGCGCTGCGCAGTTACGCCGACGCCGACCTGGTGCTCCTCGACCTCGAACTGCCCGATCTGGACGGTCTGGAGGTCTGCCGGGGTATCCGTGCGGCGCATGAGATCCCCGTGATCGCTGTCACCGGCCGGGGCAGCGAACTCGACCGGGTCCTGGGCCTGCAGGCCGGCGCCGACGACTACTTGGCCAAGCCCTACGGGTTCCGTGAGCTGATGGCCCGGATGGAAGCGGTCATGCGTCGGTCACGGCCGTCCCGTCCGGTCGCGGCCACCATCACCTGCGGGCCGTTGCGGATCGACGCGGGCACGCGGGAGGTGACCTTGAACGGGGAGCCCGTCGAGACCACCCGCAAGGAATTCGACATGCTCTACCTCCTCGCCTCCCATCCCGACACCGTCATCCCCCGCAAGATGCTGATGCAGCAGGTCTGGGGTGACTCCTGGTCCCGCCGCACCGTCGACACGCACGTCAGCACGTTGCGCAACAAGATCGGGGCCGGCTGGATCATCACGATCCGCGGAGTCGGTTTCCGCTTCGGCCAGGGCTGAGGCGGGCTCCGGAGCCGGATCCGGATCCCGGTCCGGCAGGAGACGCGGAACCAGAACCGCCCTGCGGTGCGCGGGCGGATGACGAGCAGGGCCGAGGCGAGCCAAGGGGGACGGACATGACCGTGACGGCGCTGTGCCACGGGGAGGGCTGCCGCGGCGACCGCTCCGACGGACGCGGCCGGCGGCGTACGGTCCAGGGCAGCAGGTTGTGCCAGTCCTGCCGGGACCACTTCGGCGCGGGCCTGGCCGAACTGGCGCACCTCTACGAGGAGTGCGGGCGGGTGCTCGGCGGCGGAGCTCCGGGCAGCTTGCGCGAACGGACCACGGGCGGTGAACACCCCGGCCTGCCCTTCAACGCGGCGGCGGCCGACGTGCGCGCCCGGATGGTGTCCGTACTCGGCTCCTGGAGCGGCCTGGTCGCACAGCAGCGGGGCTGTGCCTCTCCGCCGCGCAACGCCGCGGCGCTCACCGCGTTCCTGCTGCGCAACGCCGACTGGCTCGCGGCCCATCCGGCAGTGGCAGAGGTCACCGAGGAGATAGCCCGGCTGGTGCGGGCGGGACGCCGCGCCGCCTTCCCTGACCCGACACGGACCATCAGGCTCGGCGCATGCCCCGAGCCCGACTGCTCGGGCGCCCTCGCCCTGGCCGTGCGCGACCGGGTCCGGCCCACCGGTCCGGCGATCGTGTGCGACGCCGACCGGGGCCACCGCTGGACCAGCGAACGCTGGAGCGAGCTGAGCGATTCCATGGAGCCGGTGCGCCCGGCGGGGAGCACCGACGACGCCGCCGCGGCGGCCGTCCCCACCGAACGCTGGCTGACCGCCGCGGACATCGCGCGGCTGTGGCACGCCCCGACGGGCACCGTCTACCGACTCGCGAGCGAGGAGCGATGGCGCAGGCGCAACCGCGCGGGGCGCACCTACTACAGCGAGACCGATGTCCGTGCCTGCTTCAGTCGCCGGGCCGCGCGCGGTTGACCGTCCGCGCGCGGCCGACCTTCGTCATGTTGCCTATCGCATACGGCGCGCGTACGGAGACGTGCGGGAGCGCGCACGGTCGGTACGGGCGCGCGCGAGCACGCACAGCGTTCGGTAGGGCCCGGATCGAACGGTCTGACCTGCGCTTGACCTTCGCTTGGCCCTGATCCGACTCAGCGGACCAGCTCTTGTGGAACCTGACCGAGTCCTGAATCCGCCGCCATTGAATGCCCTCTCGTCTCCGAAGAACCTTGTAGTCAAGATCCGGTGCACTGTCCCCGGAGGCGAATTCGAGGAGACCTGATGGACGCCCCTGTGATCGTCGTCGGCGCGGGCCCGGCGGGCATGATGCTCGCCGGTGAACTGCGGCTGGCGGGAGTCGCCGTCGTCGTCCTGGAACGCCTGGAACGGCGTACGGGCGAATCACGCGGCCTCGGTTTCACCGCGCGCACGCTGGAGACCTTCGACCAGCGCGGCATCCTCGCGCGGTTCGGTGACGTCGAGACGAGCACGCTCGGGCACTTCGGCGGCCTGCCCCTCGACTTCGGGGTGCTCGACGGCGCCTGCCAAGCGGCGAAGAGCGTGCCGCAGTCCGTCACCGAGACCCACCTGGAGGACTGGGCCACCGGTCTGGGCGCCGACATCCGTCGGGGCCACGCGGTCGTCTCCGTCCACGACGACGGGGACGGCGTCGATGTCGTCGTGGACGGTCCCGCCGGCCGGCACACCCTGCGCGCGGCCTACCTGGTGGGCTGCGACGGCGGCCGCAGCACCGTCCGCAAGGCGGCGGGCTTCGACTTCCCCGGCACGGCGGCCACCATGGAGATGTACCTCGCCGACATCAAGGGCATCGAACTGAAGCCCCGCATGATCGGCGAGACCCTGCCGGGCGGCATGGTGATGGTGGGTCCGCTCCCCGGCGGCACCACCCGCATCGTGGTCTGCGAGCGGGGCACACCGCCGCGCCGGCGCGAGAGCCCGCCCTCCTTCGACGAGGTCGCCGCCGCCTGGCAGCGGCTGACCGGGGACGACATATCGGCCGCCGAGCCGGTGTGGGTGAGCGCCTTCGGCGACGCGACCCGGCAGGTCACCGAGTACCGGCGCGGCCGGGTGATCCTGGCCGGCGACTCCGCCCACATCCACCTGCCCGCCGGGGGCCAGGGCATGAACACCGGCATCCAGGACTCGGTCAACCTCGGCTGGAAGCTCGCCGCGGTGGTGCGGGGCACGGCCCCGCCGACCCTGCTCGACACCTACCACCGCGAGCGGCACGCGGTCGGCAAGCGGCTGCTGATGAACACCCGGGCCCAGGGGCTGCTGTTCCTGAGCGGCGCGGAGGTGCAACCACTGCGGGACTCGCTGCGCGAGCTGATGGCGTACGAGGACGTGGCCCGCCACCTCGCGGCCATGGTGAGCGGCCTGGAGATCGCCTATGAGGTGGGCAGCGGCAACCACCCGCTCCTCGGCCGGCGCATGCCGCGCCTGGAGCTGACCACCGGCGCGGACGGTCGGACCTCCAGCACCGAACTGCTGCACTCCGCCCGCGGCGTGCTGCTCGACCTGAACGACAACCCGCAGGTCCGCCGACGCGCCGCGCCCTGGGCCGACCGGGTCGACATCGTCACCGCCCAACCATCCGCGGGTTCCGCACCCGAGGACCTCGGCGACACAGCCGCCCTGCTGGTGCGGCCGGACGGCTATGTCGCCTGGGCCGCGCCGGGCAGCCACCACGACCTGCCGATGGCGCTCGAACGTTGGTTCGGGCCTGTCTGAGTCGCCGGCCGATCCGACCACCGGCAGGTCGCCCCCGCGACCGTCGCCGGGCGAGCACGTCACGAGGAGGAAACCCCCGCATGACAACGCCACGGGCAATGATCGAGCGCCCCCCGTCAAGAACGGCCGAGGAGCGTCGGAGCATTGTCCGCGCCGCGCGGACGGTGCTGGCCCGCGAAGGATGGTCGCGCTGCACCCGAGAGGCGACGGCGGCCGAGGCGGGAACTTCACCGGACACCGTGGAGCAGCACTTTCCGGACCAGGAAGAGCTGCTGCTGAGTGTGCTCCTGGACAGTTCCGCCTCCGTCGCCGCTGCCCTCGCGGCCGTCGCCGAGAGCCACCTGGAGGAGATCACCGACCTGGAACAGGGGCTCGCCGCACTCGGCAGGGCGTGGCTGGCTCCGCTGGAGGCGTTCCGCGAGCACTTCGCCATCGTCCGACACGTCAGTGCCGAGGTCACCCGATTGCCGATCGAGGCCGTCGAGAAGTGGCAGGCCACCGGCCCCCGACAGGCCCGTCGGGAGCTGGCTCTGCGCCTGCGGCGGGTCGCCGCACGCGGCCTGCTCGACATCGCGGACGCCGATCAGGCGGCGGAACGTTTCATCCTGCTGGTCCCCTCCGGCGTCGTCCAGCGTTCCTTCCTCGGCGCGCTGCCCTTGGCGAAAGCCGAGTCCGACGCCCTCATCGCAGACGGTGTGGCGGACTTCATCCGCCTGTACCGGCCCTGACCCCACGCCCAATCCCGGAAAGAGAGACACCTGATGCAGCACAGCAACCTGATCGTGGCCCGGATGGACAGCATGTCGAGCGAACAAGTGGCGCAGCTCTTCACAGAGTTCGACAAGACCGACATGCCGGAGCGCATGGGGACCCTGCGGCGCCGCCTGTTCAAGTACAACGGCCTCTACTTCCACCTCCAGGACTTCGCCGAGGACGACGGTGGCCAGCGCATCCAGGAGTCCCGCACCGACCCGCGCTTCATGAAGATCAGCCACGATCTGCTCCCATTCATCCAGCCCTACGACCCGACGACCTGGCGCACCCCTGCCGACGCCATGGCCACCCGCTTCTACGACTGGACGGCATCGGAATGAGGTGCGACCACGCCGACAGGAGGGGAGGGCCGTGCCGGTGGCTCGCCGGGTAGTGATCACAGGGCTCGGGGTGCTGGCACCGGGAGGCATCGGGACCGGGAACTTCTGGAACCTGCTGAGCTCGGGGCGTACCGCGACCCGCGGGATCACGCTCTTCGACCCCTCCGCGTTCCGCTCGCGGGTTGCGGCCGAGGTCGACTTCGAGCCCGCACTGCACGGACTGACCGCCGAGGAAGAGCGCCGCATGGACCGCGCGGCCCAGTTCGCGGTGGTGTCGGCGCGGGAGGCGCTCACCGACAGCGGCCTCGACTTCGCCGGATTCGACCCGCACCGCACCGGGGTCGGCATCGGCACCGGCGTCGGGGCAGTGGGCAGCCTCGACAGGGCGTACCGCGCGGCCAGCGATGACGGCCGGCTCGACGCGGTCGACCACACCTCCGTGCCGGCCGCCCTGTACAGCCACTTCGTGCCCAGTTCCTTCGCGACCGAAGTGGCCTGGGCCATCGGTGCGGAGGGGCCGTCCACGGTCGTTTCCACCGGCTGCACCTCCGGCATCGATTCCGTCGCCCACGCGGCGGATCTGATCCGCGAGGGCAGCGTCGACATCATGATCACTGGTGCGACGGATGCCCCGATCTCACCGATCACCCTCGCGTGCTTCGATGCGATCAAGGCGACGACCTCGCTCAACGACGAACCGGAGACCGCGTCCCGGCCCTTCGACGCCTCCCGCAAGGGCTTCGTCCTGGGGGAGGGCGCTGCCGTCTTCGTACTGGAGGAACTGGAGAGCGCCCGCCGACGCGGGGCGCACATCTACGCGGAGATCGCCGGCTACTCCTCGCGGTCCAGCGCCTTCCACATGACGGGGCTGCGCCCCGACGGCCGCGAGATGGCGGAGGCCATCACGGCGGCTCTGGACGAGGCGCGGCTGAACCCGGAGGACGTCGACTACGTCAACGCGCACGGCTCGGGTACCAAGCAGAACGACCGGCACGAGACGGCCGCGTACCGGCTGGCCCTGGGCCGACACGCCTACGCGACCCCGGTGAGTTCCGTCAAGTCGATGATCGGGCACTCGCTGGGGTCGGTCGGTTCCATCGAGATCGCCGCCTCCGTGCTGGCGATGGAGAACCACGTGGTGCCGCCCACGGCGAACCTGCGGACCCTCGACCCGGAGTGCGACCTCGACTACGTCCCGCTCACCGCGCGCGAGCACCGGACCGACGCCGTCCTCACGGTCAGCAGCGGCTTCGGAGGGTTCCAGAGCGCGCTGGTGTTGGCCAGGCCCGACAGGAGGACCACATGAGCGCCAGGACCCTGGTCACCGGCATCGGTGTGGCCGCCCCCAACGGCCTGGGGGCGGAGGACTACTGGGCGGCGACCCGCGTCGGCAAGAACGCGATCGGGCCCGTCACCCGCTTCGACGCGACCTCCTACCCGTCACGGTTGGCCGGCGAGATCCACGGCTTCGACGCCAAGGAGCACTTGCCGGGGCGGCTCGTGCCGCAGACCGACCGGGTCACGCAGATCGCACTCGTCGCCGCCGACTGGGCGTTCGCCGACGCGGGCCTGAGACCGGGCGACGTCGCCCCGTACGACATGGGCGTGGTCACCGCCTCCTCCTCCGGAGGCACCGAGTTCGGGCAGAACGAGCTGCGCAACCTGTGGAGCCGGGGCGCCCGACACGTCAGCGCCTACCAGTCCTTCGCATGGTTCCACGCGGTCAACAGCGGACAGATCTCCATCCGCAACGAACTGCGCGGCCCCGCCGGCGTCCTCGTCAGCGATCAGGCGGGCGGCCTCGACGCCCTCGCCCAGGCCCGGCGTCAGATCCGTAAGGGGGCGAAGCTGATGGCCACCGGCGGTTTCGACGCTTCCATCTGTTCCTGGGGGTGGGCCGCGCGGCTCGCCGAGGGCCTGCTGACGCACTCCGACCGGCCCGAGCGCGCCTACCTCCCCTTTGACGAGGAGGCGGCCGGCCAGGTACCGGGAGAGGGCGGGGCCCTCCTCGTCCTGGAGGACGAGCAGAGCGCTCGCTCCCGCGGCGCGCGCACCGTCCATGGCGAGCTCGCGGGCTACGGTGCGACGCTCGATCCCCGGCCCGGCAGCGGCCGCGAGCCCGGCTTGCGCCGTGCCATCGACGTCGCGCTCACGGACGCGGACTGTCATCCGGCCGAGGTCGACGTGGTGTTCGCCGACGCGGCGGGCACCAAGCGGCTGGACCGCGAGGAGGCCGACGCCATCACCGCGGTCTTCGGTCCGCGCGGGGTCCCGGTCACCGCCCCCAAGACGATGACCGGGCGGTTGGGCGCGGGCGCCGCGCCGGTGGACGTCGTCTCGGCGTTGCTGGCCATTCGCGAGGGCCTCATCCCGCCGACCACGAACGTGGAGCTGTCACCCGCGTACGACCTCGATCTGGTGACCGTGCGTCCCCGGACCGCCTCGGTGCGGACCGTGCTCGTCCTCGCCCGCGGCCGCGGCGGCTTCAATTCCGCGGTCGTCCTGCGCGCCGTCGACTGAGGGCCTCGGGGGTCACACCCGGGCGGCGATCGCCGCCTCCAAGCCCCGCAGCCGAAATCCCCGGGTGCGGTAAACCGATGAAGGGATCACCTTGTCCAAGCAGGAATTCACCTTCGACGATCTCAAGCGCATCCTCCTGGAGGGCGCCGGAGCCGATGAGGAAGTCGACCTGGACGGCGACGTCCTCGACCGTGACTTCGATTCGCTCGGCTACGAGTCGCTGGCGCTGCTGGAGACCGGCGGCCGCATCGAGCGCGAGTTCGGAATCACGCTCGACGACGACGTCTTCACCGACAACGACACACCGCGGTCACTGGTCGCGGCCATCAACGAGAGCCTCAAGGCACTCGTCGACGCCTAGGCCGACAGCGCCTGAAGCACCGTGGCGGCCGCCCCGACACGGCGGCCGCCACTCCATACCCCCGTTACCCCCATGTTTTTGGAGAAGAGACACATGTCGGATCAGGACAAGAGGGTCGCCGTCATCACCGGTGCCACCAGCGGGATCGGGCTGGCGGTCGCCCGCCTCCTCGCCGGTCAGGGGCACCGGGTGTTCATCGGTGCGCGGAGTGCCGATGCGGTTGCGGAGACGGTCAAGCAGTTGCAGGACGAGGGCCTGGACGTGGATGGCGGTGTCGTTGACGTTCGTTCCACGGATGAGGTTCGTGGGTGGATACAGGCCGCCGTCGACCGGTTCGGGACCGTCGATGTCGTGGTGAACAACGCCGGCCGCTCCGGTGGTGGTGTCACGGCCGACATTCCCGAGGAGCTGTGGCACGACGTCATCGACACGAACCTCAACAGCGTCTTCCGTGTCACGCAGGAGGCGCTCACGACGGGTGGTCTGCGCGGCAAGAGCCGTGGGCGGATCATCAACATCGCTTCCACGGCCGGTAAGCAGGGCGTGGTGCTGGGCGCCCCGTACTCGGCGTCCAAGCACGGCGTGGTCGGTTTCACCAAGGCGTTGGGCAACGAGCTGGCGCCCACCGGCATCACGGTCAACGCGGTGTGCCCGGGCTACGTCGAGACGCCGATGGCGCAGCGTGTCCGTCAGGGTTACGCGGCCGCCTACAACGCCACCGAGGACGCGATCCTCGAAAAGTTCCAGGCCAAGATCCCGCTCGGCCGGTACTCCACCCCCGAGGAGGTCGCCGGTCTCGTCGGCTACCTGGCCTCGGACACCGCGGCGTCGATCACCTCGCAGGCCCTCAACGTCTGCGGCGGCCTCGGCAACTTCTGATCCGGCCGGAGCACGTTCCGATCCCGCCGCATCACGTCCGTACGCGCCGCACGGCGAACCGAACCGTCCCCCCTTCCAAGGAGTCATGAGCATGTCGCAGCCGAGCCTGCGCGAGGTGGAGCACGAGATCACGATCTCCGCTCCGGCCGACGCCGTCTACCGGTTGATCGCCGAGGTCCGCAACTGGCCCCGGATCTTCCCGCCGACCATCTACGTCGACCACATTCCCGAGGGCGACAACGAGGAACGCATCCGGATCTGGGCCACCGCCAACGGCGAGGCCAAGAACTGGACCTCCCGCCGCACCCTGGATCCCGAAGGCCTGCGGATCACCTTCCGCCAGGAGATCCCGGCACCGCCCGTCGCGGCGATGGGCGGCACCTGGATCATCGAGGCGCTCTCCGCCGACGAGTCCCGGGTCCGGTTGCTGCACGACTACCGGGCCATCGACGACGACCCGGCGAGCCTGGCCTGGATCGACGAGGCCGTGGACCGCAACTCGCGTTCCGAGCTGACCGCGTTGAAGACCAACGTCGAGACGGCCCACGCCGCCGAGGACCTGACGTTCTCCTTCGAGGACACCGTCCGGATCAACGGTTCCGCCAAGGACGTGTACGACTTCATCAACGAGGCCGACAAGTGGCACGAGCGGCTGCCGCACGTGGCGACCGTCCGGTTGACCGAGGACACCCCGGGGTTGCAGGAGCTGGAGATGGACACCCGTGCCAAGGACGGTTCGGTCCACACCACCAAGTCCTACCGGGTCACGTTCCCGCACGAGCGGATCGCCTACAAGCAGACCACGCTGCCCGGGTTGATGACCCTGCACACCGGTTACTGGACGTTCGTCGAGGACGACGAGGGGGTGGCCGCCTCCTCGCAGCACACCGTCACCATCAACACCGAGAACATCACCAAGGTCCTCGGCCCGCAGGCCACCGTCGAGGACGCCAAGCAGTACGTCCACACGGCCCTCAGCACCAACAGCCGAGCCACCCTCGGCCACGCCAAGAACCACGCCGAGAACAAGGGCTGACCATGGCTGGGGACTACACCGAAACCCAGGTGATCGTGGTCGGCGCGGGCCCTGTCGGGTTGCTGCTCGCCGGGGAACTGCGCCTGTCGGGCGCGGACGTGGTGGTCCTCGAAAAGCTCACCGCGCCGACCACCGAGTCGCGGGCGTCCACCCTGCACGCCCGCACCATGGAGATCCTCGACAGCCGGGGACTCCTGGAGCGACTGGGCGACATCCCGCAGGAGACCGTCGGGCACTTCGGGGGCATTGGCCTCGACCTCCGGCTCCCCGGCCCCTACCCGGGCCAGTGGAAGCTCCCGCAGACCCGGCTGGAGGAGGCCCTCGAACAGTGGGCGGTCGACCTGGGCGCGGACGTCCGACGCGGCCACGAAGTCACCGCCCTGACCGGGACCGGGGACACGGCCGTCGCCGAAGTGCGCGGCCCGGACGGGACGACCCAGTCCTTCCGGGCCGCGTACCTGGTCGGCTGCGACGGCGAGAACAGCGCCGTGCGCCGGCTCGGCGGCTTCGACTTTCCCGGGACCGACGCCGGCCGCGCACTGCTGCGCGCCGACGTCAAGGGCATCGACATCCCCGGCCGCCGCTTCGAGCGGCTGGAGGGCGGACTCGCCATCGCGGCCCGCCGACCCGACGGGGTGACCCGGGTCATGGTCCACGAGTTCGGGTCCGTACCCGCCGGCGCCCCACCCACCTTCGACGAGATCGCCGACGCCTGGAAGCGCATCACGGGCGAGGACATCGGCGGCGGCACCCCCCTGTGGGTGAACTCCTTCGACGACGCCTCCCGGCAGGCCGCCGACTACCGCAAGGGCCGGCTCCTCCTCGCCGGGGACGCGGCGCACCAGCAGCTGCCGATCGGCGGCCAGTCCCTCAACCTCGGTCTCCAGGACGCCTTCAACCTGGGCTGGAAGTTGGCCGCGACCCTGGCGGGCCGCGGCGGGGAGGCGCTGCTCGACAGCTACCACCGGGAACGGCACCCGGTCGGTCAGGCGGTGCAGAGCAACGTCCGGACCCAGGCGCTGCTCCTGCTCGCGGGCCACGAGGTCGACGCGCTCCGCGACGTCCTCGCGGAACTGACCGATCACGAGGACGTACGCACCCACCTGGCCGGCGCGGTTTCCGGCCTGGACGTCCGCTACGAGGTCGGGACGGGCTCCGGACCGCTCCTCGGTCTGCGGGCACCACTGCGGGACGCCGTCGGCGACGAGACGGGCGACAAGGGCGGGACCACCACCTTCGAACTGCTGCGCTCGGGACGGGGACTACTGCTCCTCGCGCCGGGTGACGACGCCCGCCGGGAGGAGCTGCGTACGGCCGCCGCACCCTGGTCGGACCGGGTCCGTACCGCGACGGTCGTCGTCGAGGACGGCGCGGCCGACACCGGCGCCCTGCTGGTCCGGCCGGACGGCCACGTCGTCTGGGCGGACGGCGCCGACCGCGATGACCCCGCCGGGGACGGCGGTGTCACCGGGGCCCTGGAGCGGTGGTTCGGGTCCGCGCGGCCCCGGGACGCCGTACGGCCGGCGGCGGCGCGGGCCCTGCGGGTGGTGCCGTCGACGGCACCGGCCGCGGAGAACCGGAGGAGCGGCATGGACAGACTCACGGGCCGGACCGCGCTCGTCACCGGCTCCAGTCGCGGCATGGGACGGGCGACCGCCCGCCGCCTCGCCCAGGAGGGCGCCCTGGTCGCCGTCCACTGCAACAGTGACGAGGCCGCCGCCCGGGAGGTCGTCGCCGAGGTGGAGCGCGACGGCGGTCGCGCGTTCGCGATCCGCGGCGAACTCGGCGTCGACGGCGACGTGACGGACCTGTTCACCGCCCTGGAACAGGGGCTGCTGGACCGGACGGGCAGCACGGACCTGCACATCCTCGTCAACAACGCGGGCGTGATGGGTGGTGTCGGCGCCGCCGACGTCACCCCCGAGCAGTTCGACCGGATCTACGCGGTCAACGCGCGGGCTCCGTTCTTCCTCATCCAGCGGGCCCTGCGCAACATGCCCGACGGGGGCCGGATCATCAACATCTCCTCGGGCCTGACCCGGTTCGCGAACCCGGACGAGATCGCGTACGCGATGAGCAAGGGCGCTCTGGAGCAGCTCGCGCTGCACTTCGCGAAGGTCCTCGGGCCGCGGCGCATCACCATCAACTCGGTGGCGCCCGGCATCACCCGCAACGGCAACCCCGTCTTCGACATCCCCGGGGCCGTCGAGCAGATGGCGGCGCTGTCCGCCTTCAACCGCGTCGGCGAACCGGAGGACGTCGCCGACGTGGTCGTCTTCCTCGCGACCGACGAGGCCCGCTGGATCACCGGCTCCTTCGTCGACGCCACCGGTGGCACCTTGCTCGGCTGACCGCCGCCACCGCGTGACACCCCAACCCGCCGGCGCACACCCACGCCGTGCCGGCGACGGTGAGGCCGGCCGGGGAACCCTCCCCGACCGGCCTCACCATCCCTCCTGATCCCCCCTTCTTCCCGTATCCGCGGAACCCTGGTGAAAGTGAGCGTGCCGCCCCCGATGACTTCTTCGGCCGGCGCCGCGAGAACCGGCGCCGCGAGAACCGGCGCCGCGAGAACCGGGGTCCGCTGGGCCCTGGTGTTCGTGCTCGCCGCGAACATGCTGGTCGACGCCCTGGAGGTGTCGGCAACGCTGGTGGCGCTGCCGTCCGTCGGCCGCGACCTCGCCCTGTCGGTCACCCCGCTCCACTGGCTCGTCAGTGGATTCGCCGCCGGGTTCGGCGGGTTCCTGCTCCACGGCCGGCGACTGGTCGAGCGCCTCGGCCGGCGCAGGGTCTACCTCGCCGCCCTGCTCGTGTTCGCCGCCGCGTCGCTGGTCGGAGCACTGACGGACAGCGGGGCCCTGCTCGTCGCGACCCGCGTGGTGAAGGGCTGTTGCGTCGCTCTGACCGCTCCCACCGGGCTCGCCATCATCATGACCACCGTCCCCGAGGGCGCCGCCCGGCGCCGGGCGGTGTCCCTCTACTCCTTCCTCGGCGCGACCGGCTTCTGCGCCGGCCTGTTGCTCTCGGGACTGCTGACCGGGGTCGGTTGGCGCTGGGCCCTCGCGTTCCCCGCCCCCGTGGCGCTGCTGCTGCTGATCGCCGCGCTGCGGCTGATCCCCCGCGACGAGCCCGCCCCGAGGGCGACTTCGGGGCGGGGACGGTACGCGGCGGTGGCCGCGCTCGCGCTGACCGTCGCGCTGCTGCTCGCGGCGGACGCCACCGCGGCGGCCTTCGGCCCCGGCAGGAAAACGGCCCGGGTGGCCGTCCCGCTGGCCGGCGTCCTGCTCCTCGGGGCCCTGCTCGTGCGGGCCGAGCGGCGCGCCGCCCATCCCGTGGTTCCGCGCGAGCTCCTGCGGTACGGGCCGCTGGTGCGCTCCGCGGCCGGGGCCGCCGCGCTGAACGGCTCGTACGTGGCCTTCCTCCTCGTGGCGGCCCTGGACCTCGACCGCACCGGCCGGAGCCCCTGGGAGACGGCCCTCGTCTTCCTGCCGGCCGGGGCCCCGCTCGCGCTGACGGCGCTCTGCTCGGCCCGGATCGCGGCCCTGCTGGGACCGGCGCGGGCGGTTGCCGCCGGCGCCGCCGCGGCCCCGTTGGGCTACGTGCTCTACCCGCGTGACGGGGCGGACGGTGCGGGGTACTTCGACCTGCTGCCCGCCATGGGCTGCGTCGGCCTGGCCTTCGTCCTCGCCTTCACCGCCCTGCACCTCCGGGCAACCGGCGGGATCCCGCCGCAGCGGCAGGCGGCGGCCGGAGGGTTCTATCAGGCCTGCGTCCAACTGGGTGCGGTCCTGACGCCGGCCGCGGCGGCCGCTCTCCACGGCTCCGGCCGCGCCGCGGCGCTCTGGCTGGTCACGGCCGTGGGCCTGGCCGGCGCGTGCGTCGCCCTCGGTGGCCTGGGGCCTCCCGCCGGGCGACGCCGAGCCACCGGGGGCGACGCACACGACCACCGAATTCACGACTCGCACGGGGCGGACTCCGCGGCCCCGCGCTTCGCCACGGGCGGACGGGGACACCCGTCCGCCCCGGACAGGGAAGCATCATGACAACACTTCAGATGTCGAACACCTATGAAACGGACACCGGCGTGGTCCGGATGACCCCGCCGGACGTCGCCGTACTGGCCGTCGTCGGGCTGGGCGAGCGCACCAGCATCCTGGAGCGGTACGTGCGTGAGGAACTCGGCAGGATCCTCGGGATCGAGCCGCACCTCGTCGACACGACCGGCCGCCCCATGGGCTGCCTGGGGATCGGCTCGATCTCCGGCATAGAACTCCAGTACCGGATGGAGTGCACGCTGGGCGTCGACGTGAACCTTCAGCGGCTCCTGCTCGCCAACAGCGCGCAGGAACTCATCGACTGCCTCGCCGGGCAGTTCGGGCCGGAGGCCCACCTGCACGGTGCGCCGGTGCCGGCATGACGGCCGCCACCCTCCTCCCGCTCGCGCGCCCCGAGGTCAACCACCTGGACCTGCCGGACCCCGACTTCACCCTGTCCGGCGACCGGGTCGACCTGTGGCTGGTCCGGCGCCCCACCGGCGCCGAAGCCGAAGCATTGGCGATCGGCGAGCTCGACGACGACGAACGCAGGAAGGCCGACGCCTTCATCCGCAAGGCGGACGGACTGCTCTACGCGGCCGCCCACGTGGCGGTGCGCCGACTGCTGGGCCGCTACACCGAGGGCCGGCCGCAGGATGTCCGGTTCATGCGGGAGCCCTGCCCGGGCTGCGGCGAACCCCACGGTCGGCCGGCCCTGTCGCCCCCGCCGCCGCCGTTGCACTATTCGCTCTCGCACAGCGGGACGGTCGCCCTCGTGGGTGTCGGCACGGTGCCCCTCGGCGTCGACGTGGAGAAGCTCCCCGGAGCGGAAACCGTCGACATCTGCTCCAGGGCGCTCCAGACGGACGAGCAGCGGGAGATCGCCGAGACACCGGCCGGGGAGGAGCGCCGTCAGCTCTTCGGACAGATCTGGACGCGCAAGGAGGCCTTCCTCAAGGGCCTCGGGACGGGTCTGAGCCGTTCGCCGTCCCTGGACTACCTCGGTGCCGACCACGGCCGTCATCCCGACGGCTGGACCATGGCCGGCATCCCCGTCGACTCCCTGCACGCGGCCTCCGTCGCCGTGGCGGGCGCCGACCTCAAGACGGTCGACGTCCGGTGGGTGCCCGACGCCTGGCTGGCGTCCGAGGGCTCCGTGCACGGGGCGTCCGACTCATGGGCGGCCCGCGCCGCCACCACCAGCTGACCGCGAATAAGGACGTGACCGGATGATCCGTACCGCCTTCGTCTTCCCGGGGCAGGGCTCCGAGTGCGCCGGGATGGGCAGGGATCTGCTCGCCCTGCGCCCGGATTTGGCCGGAAGCTATTTCCGGGCCGCGGATGACCTTCTGGGGATCCCCCTGGCGCGGCTGTGTTTGGAGGGCTCTGCCCGGGACCTGGAGGATCCGGCGGTGGCGCAGCCGGCGGTGTTCCTGACCAGCCTGGCCGTACTGGAGGTTCTGCGCGGTGAGGGACTGGAGCCCGACGCGGTGGCCGGTCACAGCCTCGGGGAGTACGCGGCGCTGGTGGCTGCGGGCGTTCTGGAGTGGACGGAGGCGCTGTGGCTGGTCCGCCTGCGGGGTGAGCTGGTGGCCACCGTCGGGGACCGGGTCGGCAGCGCCACCGTCGCGGTGATCGGCCTGCGCCGGACGGATCTGACCAGGATGTGTGCCGAGGGCCGGGCGGCGACCGGTCATGTCGTGGAGGTGGCCGGTGAGAACGAGCCGAGGCAGACGGTCGTGTCGGGAGAGGCAGAGGCGGTCGCCCACGTTGTCGCGGCGGCTCGGGCGGCCGGGGCACGTGTGGAACCGCTGCGGACCGGGGGTCCGTTCCATTCCAGCCTGCTGAGAGAGGTCGAGGCGGAGTTCACCGAGACGTTGATCGCCACCGAGTTCCGTGCTCCGAGGATTCCGCTGGTCTCAGGCGTGACCGGGGACTGGGTGACGAGCGCCGGCGAGGCGGTCGTCGCTCTGCGCGCCCAGCTCACCAGCCCGGTCCGGTGGACAGGGACCGTCGAGTCGCTCGCGGCCTCGGGCGCGGAGCGGTTCGTGGAGGTGGGGCCGGGTCGGGTGCTCGGAGGCCTGATCCGTCGCATCCTGCCGGGCGCACACGTACACGCCACGAACACGTCGGCGGGGTTGGCCCGTGCGGTGGGTTCGCTCACCGACACGACCGTCTGACCGTCGACCGCAGATCCACCTGGTGCGGGAGCGGCCGGCGCCGCGGAACGGTGCCGCCGACGCCCTCGGGCCCGCGGCTCTCACCCACTCGGGACAATGCGTCGTTCCCCGGCCAGGAAATGGTCGGAGGACACAGTAAACGGTCCACGCCGCAGTGGCTCCGCAGCGGAAGTCGCACGATGACGGCCGCCTCGTCGGATTTATCCGACGAGGCGGCCGTCTTTTTTCATTCCTGACACCTGAATGACGAACTCGCAGAGTTGCCGCGACGTCCTGACACAAATTGACGGCAGCATGACATGTGGCTGGTTGACGTGCATATTACCCATACAACAGACTCTTAGTAATCCAGGCGGACGCCTCTCGCATTCCACCACCCGGCGACGACCGTTCGGAAATGCAGCTGTCTTGCTGACGAGGAGTTATTTTCATGCGTTTCAATCTCATGGGCCCATTCGAGATCGTCACAGATGACGGCAATACATTCCGGCCCGGAACCCCGAAGGTTTGTCAGACGCTCGCCCTGCTGCTCACCCGCCCCAACGAGATCGTCACGGCCGACGCACTCATCCAGGAGCTGTGGGGCGAGAAGCCTCCGCGCAGCGCGGTCACGACGCTGCAGACGTACGTGTACCACGCGCGCCGGATGTTCGCGAGCGAGAACCTGGTGCCGGCCGGGCGCACCCTGATCGTCACCAGCCCTCCCGGCTACGCCATCCAGGTCGACGCCTCCGAGATAGACATCTGCGTGTTCGAGCAGCTCGTCGCCCGGGCCCGCGACGAGCTGGGCGACGGAGACGCGTCCGCGGCGCTCCACACGATCGGCCGTGCGCTCGACCTGTGGCGGGGCCCGGCCCTGTCGAACTTTCCCGCCGGAGACGTCCTCACCGGGCACATCGTGCACCTCGAAGAGCTGCGCATCCGGGCCTTCGAGATCCGCATCGCGGCCGAGGACCAACTCGGCAGGCACCGCGAATCCATCCCCGAGCTGCGCCGCCTCATCAACGACTACCCGCTCAACGAGTGGTTCCACGGCCAGCTCATCGCGGCGCTCGGGGCGGCGGGACGGCGGGCGGAAGCGCTTCAGGCCTACCAGAACGTGCGGCGCCTGCTGGCCGACGAACTCGGCCTGGAACCCTCGCTGGAGCTCAAGCAACTGCAGATCGGGCTCCTGAGTCCGGTACGCCGGCCTTCCCCCGTCCCGTCCGGCCGTGAGCAGCTGGCGGTGCGGTCGGCGGTCTGAGGGCCAGCACCACGAAAGAATCGAGTCCGGGTGGGGCCCTCAGGCCCCACCCGGACTCGATTCTCGTTTCGGCGCCGATGGCTCAGGCCGGGTCGGACACCGCGGCGAGCGAGCGCAGGATCGCCGTCTGCTTCGCGTCGCGTTCGCGCACGTGCTCCTCGTACGTCTTCGCGCCGTACGCCGCCTCGGCCTGCTCGATCAGCGACCGGATGGTCTCGTCGTCCATCGGCGGACGACCGAGCCCTTCCCACCCGCGCTCCAGGTTGGAGCCGAGCGTGCCCAGCCACTTGCGCAGGCCGCCCTGGCCGCCGCCCAGGTGGAAGGCGAGGAACGGACCGACGGTCGCCCAGCGCAGGCCGATGGAGTGCGTGACCACGCGGTCGAGCTCCTCCAGGGTGACGACGCCCTCGCGCACCAGGTGCACCGACTCGCGCAGCAGCGCGGACTGGAGCCGGTTCGCCGCGAAGGCCAGGATCGGCTTGTGCAGCACCACCGGGGTGCGGCTGACCGACTCGAAGAACTCGACGGCCTCCCGAACCGCCTCCGGCGACGTGCGCTCGCCGGCCACGACCTCCACGAGCGGAACCACGTGCGGCGGGTTGAAGGGGTGGCCCACGACCAGCCTGCTGGAGTCGGCCATCCTGGCGCCCATGTCATCGGGGTTCAGGGTGGAGGTGGACGACAGCAGCAGCGCGTCGGCCGGAGCCGCCTTGCCGATCCGCTCGTACAGCTCCTGCTTCAGCTCCAGGTTCTCCGGTGCGTTCTCGACGATGACATCGGCGTCCGCGACGGCCCGCTCCAGGTCGGGCTCGAAGGTCAGCCGTTCCGCGAAGGTCGACGGGTCCGCGCTGCCCTCGGGCAGGTACGGCGCGAACAGCTCCAGGCCCTCCGCGACGATCCGCGGCGCGTCCGCGCGCCGGCTGTTGACCCGCACGTTCAGGCCGTGGCCCAGGAACAGGGCGATCCAGCCCAGTCCGATGGTGCCCGCGCCGATCACCGTGACGGTGCGCTGCGTGGAGTCGCTCACGCGCCCGCCCCCAGCTTCGGGATGACCTGCTCGGCCATCAACCGCATCGTGGTGGCCGCGTCCTCGAAGGACAGGTGACCCGAGTGCACGCCGAGGCTGATGGTGATGTCGTCACCGAACCACTCGGAGATCTGCTCCAACTGGCCCCGGACCTGCTCGGGAGCCCCGATGAGCAGCTTCTGCTGCTCCATCTTCTTCTCGAAGTGTGACGTCTTGGTGGCGTCGAAGAGCTTCTCGTAGCCCGGGTAGGCGTCGGAGCGGGTGGTACCCCACGCCGCGACGGCGTCCCGGATCGCCGCCGAGTTGCGGTCGTCATCGAGCCGGCCCTTGGCACGGGCCTCTTCGCCGTCCTCGGCGACGACGCACGGGTAGCTGAAGTGGATCTTCTCGGTTCCCGGGGTGTGCCCTGCGGCCGCCCACTCGGAGCGGTAGATCGCCAGCCGGTTCTGGAGCTCCTCGGTCGACATCACGTTCGGCACCGACTGGAGGTTGTGCCCGGCCCGGCCCGCCTCGGCACAGGACTCGGCACTGCGCGCCGTGGTGACGAAGACCGGCGGGTGCGGCTCCTGAAGGGGCCGCGGAAGCAGCGTGACCGGGCCGAACTGGTGGAACTTGCCCTCGAAGACGACGTCTTCCTCAGTCCACAGCCGCTTGATGGCGTTGACGCCCTCGACGAAACGGTCCTTCGACTCGTCGATGGAGATGCCGAAGGCCTTGAACTCGTCCGGCAGGAAGGCCCGGCCGAAGGCGGCATCGACCCTGCCGTTGGAGATGTTGTCGAGCATGGCCAGCTTTCCGGCCAGCTTCACGGGGTGCTGGAAGGCGGGGATGGTGGCGCTGGTGCCCAGTCGTACGCGCTTGGTCCGGCCCGCGGCAGCGGCGAGGAAGGTGACCGGATCGGGGCTGTAGCCCCCGTACGGGAAGAAGTAGTGCTCGACCATCTTGACGTGGTCGAAGCCCAGTTCCTCGGCGAGGTCGACGAGCCGGAGCGCCTCGTCGAAGTACTGCTGGGCGGACTTGTCGGAAGGACCGACCGTGGGGAAGAAAACGATCCCGAATTTCACGAAAGCTCCTCAGCCTCGTCAGTCGCGGCCGGAGCCGTCGTGGTGAAGGTCGCGGTCGGCTACCTTCCAGGTGCCGTCGACCTGGACCAGGTGGTCGTTGCAGACCACGCTGGCGAAGATGTCCAGCGCGCCACCGCGAGGGATGCGCATGGCCAGCGCGTAGCTGCGGGTGCGCAGCGAACCGTCGCTCTGGGGGCGCACGTCGAGCATGCCGAGCCAGTGGCGGAAGTCGAGCTTGTCCTCCTCCAGCCGCCGCTGGCGCGCCCGCGAGGAGTCACGGATGGCCACTCGGCCGCGCAGCGGCTCGTTCAGCCGGCTCGCTTCCTGGAAGACGGCGTCCTCGGTGAACGTCTCGGCCCACTCGTCGGGCCGGCCGTCGTCGATGAGACCCATCTGGCGGGCGTAGAACTGCTGCACCTGTGCGTAGAGCTCCGCCGGGACGAAGGGGTCCGCCACCGTGCGTGGGGTGCTGGGGGTGGAGTCGCTCATGCGAGCTGCCTTTCCTGAGTGAGCCGGCAGGCCGGCTTCGGTACGTCGACGGGGGTCACGGGGCGCTGAGTCCGCCGGCGGGGTCCAGGAGCCGGGCTCCGTACGCGCCGCCGGCCGGGTCGAAGCGGAGTGCCACATGGCTCGCGAGGCTGTGGATGTCGCGCCAGATCCGCTGCAAGGGGTGTCCGGCCAACTGGGCCGCACTGCCCGAGCTCCGCAGCAGCTCCTCGACGACGCCGACCAACTGCTGCACCGCGAACGCGCAGTCCGCCGGCGTGCGCACCAGTTCGAGCGGGGTCGCCGCAGGAGCGCTCGCCACCTGCGCGGCGCGTTCCAGTAGAAGCCCGGCCGCGTCAACGGCGATGGCCGCGCGGGCGAGGCCGGTACCGAGACGTTCCTCGGACGGCCCCGTGAGGGAATCCGAGGCCCGTACACGCAGGGCGGCCCGGGCCGCGCCGAGCGCGGGGGCACCGAAGAGCAGCCCGCTCAGGAGCCGCAGCGGGGCCGTGTGGCAGCGGGCGTCGGAACCGACGCTGCGCCCCTCGACCATGTCCTGCCGGGCGAAGCCGCGGTGCGCGGGCACGAAGACGTTGTCGGCGAGCAAGGTGTTGCTGCCCGTGCCGCGCATGCCGATCGAAGTCCAGGTGTCGGCCACTTGGTAGTCCTGGCGCGGCAGGGCGAAGAACCACGGCACCTGATGTTCGCCGTACGGCACCAGCGCGCAGACCAGCGCCCAGTCGGAGAGCCCGACCGCGCTGGTGAACGCCCATTCACCGGTCACCCGCCAGCCACCGGCGACCTCGGTGGCACTGCCGCGCGGCATCAGCGCGCCGACCACGGCCGTGTCCGCGCCCTTGGCCCACAGCTCCTCCTGCCCGGCCTCGGGGAGGAAGGCGCCCATTCGGCCCGCGCCGGCGATCACGGATGCGCACCAGGCGGCCGAAGTGCAGCCCCCGGCAAGGGTGGAAACGGCGTCCAACAGGGACGAAGCGGGTCCGGCGTCACCGCCCCATCGGGTCGGGACGAAGAGCCGGGCGAAACCGGCGTCGACGATCCCCTCGGCCACGGCGGGCGACAGCGTCCGGTCCGTGTCGGCGCGGTCGGCGTACCGGGCCGCGACGGAGGCCAACTCCTCCGCTCTGTCACGCAGATCCGAGCCTGACGTCGGCAAGCTTGGCATCAGAACCACTTTCCTCGCTCGTTCGTGGCGGTGCCGCAATGCGGGTGGCAACGCGACAACCCTGGAGTCGTGTCGTCCAGACCCGCTGGAACACCGCTCGACGCCCGACATGGGAGGACCGGCCCGTACGCAGCTCGATTCACGCTCGATCGGGCACCCCCAGGCTGGAACGGCCATGGGCTTGTGACGGCCATGGGCCGACGACTACACGAGGTGACGATCCGTGAAGGGAATCATTCTGGCCGGAGGCAGCGGCACCCGGCTGTACCCCATCACCCTGGGGGTGTCCAAGCAGCTGCTGCCGGTCTACGACAAGCCGATGATCTACTATCCGCTGTCGGTGCTGATGCTGGCCGGGATCCGGGACATCCTGATCATCTCGTCGCCACGGGACCTGCCGCAGTTCCGCACGGTCCTCGGCGACGGCAGCACGCTGGGGATCAATCTCTCCTATGCCGAGCAGGAGCAGCCGCGCGGGCTCGCGGAAGCCTTCACCATCGGCGCCGATCACATCGGCGACGACTCCGTGGCGCTGGTTCTCGGCGACAACATCTTCCACGGTCCCGGCTTCTCCCTGTTGCTCCAGGAACACATGCCGCACACCGACGGCGCCCTGCTCTTCGGCTACCCCGTGCGGGACCCGGAGCGGTACGGCGTGGGCGAGGCGGACGAGAACGGCCGGCTGATCTCGCTGGAGGAGAAGCCGCTGAAGCCCCGCTCCAACCGGGCCATCACCGGCCTGTACTTCTACGACAACGACGTGGTGTCCATCGCCCGCGGCCTGCGGCCCTCGCCCCGCGGCGAGCTGGAGATCACCGATGTCAACCTGGACTACCTGGCGCGCGGCAAGGCGAAGCTCGTGGACCTCGGGCGCGGGTTCACCTGGCTCGACACCGGCACCCACGACTCGCTCCTCGACGCGGGCCAGTACATCCAGACGCTTGAGCACCGCCAGGGCCTGCGCATCGCGTGCGTGGAGGAAGTCGCCCTGCGCATGGGCTTCATCGACGCGGCGCAGTGCCACCGGCTCGGGGCGCTCCTCGGGAAGTCCGGGTACGGGCGTTACGTCATGGAGATCGCCGACGCTCTGCGTGACGCCGGTCCCGAGGAACGCGCCGGTTCCCTCGCCGGTACTCAGTTCGACGGATGGGGGGCCCTGCCCACAGCCGTCTGAGCCGCCGGTGCGGCGACCGTCCGGCCGCGGTCGAGCGGCCCTCCAGCGAGCCTCCTGTCCGACGTGGTGGCGTTGTTCGTCCTTTGTGTCTTCCCATTACAGGAGTTGACGATGACGAACAGCGTGCCGACGCCGGACGGCGGCGACGGGGAGACCCGGGACCGGGTGGACCTGTGGGCCGATCCGCTGTGTGCCTGGACCTGGATCACCTACCAGTGGCTGCGCCAGGCCGAGTCGGTCCGTCCGATGGTGCTGTCCCTGCGGTTGACCGGTCTCGGGTACCTGGAAGGCTCGCCCGGCCTGGAGCAGGAGCATCCCGGATTCCTCAAGGCGGCTCCGGGACCCGTCCGGGTGCTCGCCGCGGCTCGGGACGGGCACGGAGAAGAGGCCGTCGCCCCGCTGTACGAGGCGATCGCCCGGCGCTTCCACGGCGAGGGCGGTATATACGACGAACTGTTCCAGCGCACCCGCGGCATGTCGCAGCAGGCCAAGCGAGATCTTCAGGTCTCTCTCCTCGAACAAGCCGGGGAGGCCGTTGCCGGAGCACTGGACGAGACGGGTCTGCCGGGCACGCTCATCAGCGCACTCGACTCGACCGACTGGGACGGGGCGCTGCGCACCGCGCACGAATCCATCCCGCGCGAGGGCCGCGAGCTCGACATCATCGGGGTGCCCGTGATCTCGGTCAACGGTGCGGTGGGCGTCTTCGGTCCCGTCCTTCGCGCCGTTCCCGCGGGTGAGCGGGCCGGCCGGCTGTGGGACGGCTTCCGGGCTCTGGCCGCGGAGGACGCGTTCCTCGAAATGCGCCGCGTCACTCCGCGTCCCGCGCCGGATCCCCGGCTGGTGGACTGATCCCACCGCCGCCTTCGGGGGCGGGGACGACGAACGGGGCGCTGCGGACGGTGTACGTCCGCGGCGCCCCGGCCGCACCGCAGGTGCCCGCCCCGGTCAAGGAGCCTTGGCATCGGCGCCGACGGGCGCCGATGCGGATTCCGGTTCCGTCCTCTTCGTACGAGGCAGCAGGAACGAGAGCAGGAAGCCGATGAGCATGACGCACCCGCCGGCCAGGAAGACCGTGCTCATCGCCTCGGCTATGCCGTCGACCACCGGCTCCGCGATCCGGCGGTCCGCGTGCAGCAGGAACGAGGTGTCGTTCAGGTCGACGGTGCCCGCACCGTTCACGGTGTCCAGCACCTTTTGGTTGGCCGGGTCCGCGCTGACTGCCGGGTCGGCCGCGGCGGCGCTGAACGCGGGGCTGCCCGACGCCCTGTCGACCGCTTCGGCGATGCGGCCGGCGGCAAGGGCGAACATCATCGACAGGAACAGGGCCGTGCCGGCGGCGCCGCCGATCCCGCGGAAGAAGGAGTACGCGGCGCTTGCCACGCCCATGTCCTCCTTGCGCGAGTTGTTCTGCAGAGCGATCAGCGTGACGGGGAAGCAGATGCCCACACCGGCGCCCAAGAGGAAGATCAGCGCCCCCACCAGCCACAGGGACGAAGCCGCGTCGAGGGTGGCCAGCGCGAACAACGTCAGGGACACCAGGCCCATGCCGGCCAGCAGGAAGTCCCGGTAGCGGCCCGACCGGTTGATCGCTTTGCTGAAGCCCCGACTGGTCGTCAGCACACCGGCCGTCTGGAGGATCAGCATCAGCCCCGCCTCACCGGGGGACTGTCCCTTGACCAGTTGAAGGTACAGGGGCAGGAAGATGAGCGAACCGAACACCCCGATGCCGACGATGACGTTCACACCGTTGATCACGGAGAACACCCGGTCGCGGAAGAGCCGTAGAGGGATGACCGCGGCATCTCCCATCCTGCGCTCCGTGAACAGGAACGCCGCGATGCCCGCTAGGCCGAGGAGGATCATCGAAAGTGAGAGCGGCGAGGCCCAGCCCCAGTCACGACCCTGTTCGGCCACGACCAGAAGCGGTCCGAGGCCGACCACCAGCCAGGCCGCACCACCGAAGTCGACACGCTGCGCCCGTCGCTTGGAAGGCATTTTGAACAGGAGTCCGACGACGATCAGCGCGACGAGACCGATGGGAATGTTGATCAGGAACGCCCAGCGCCATCCGTCGATCCACAGGATGGTGTCGGCACTGGCGAACAGGCCTCCGACCGGCGGACCGGCGACGCCGGCCACCGCCGACACCGAGGAGAAGTAGACCTGGTAACGGGCCCGCAGTTCGGGCGTCAGGATGTCGCCCATGATGGCAAAGGCAAGCGCTGCCAGACCTCCGCCGCCGATGCCCTGCACCGCGCGGAACGCGGCGAGTTGGTACATCGTGGTGGCCAGCCCGCACAGCAGCGATCCGATCAGGAAGATCGTGATCGCCGCCATGTAGAGCCGCTTGCGGCCGTAGATGTCGGAGAGCTTCCCGAACAGCGGGGTCGCGATCGTCGCTGTCACGAAATACGCGGTCGTCGCCCATGCCTGCAGGGTCTGTCCGTGCAGCTCATCGGCGATCGTCCGCATGGATGCCGAGACGATCACGAAGTCGAGGGCAGAGAGCATCAGACCCAGGATGAGGCCGGCGATGACCACCATGACGGCCCGGTGCTCGGGGGTACCCGGGGTCTCTGCCGCGGAGCGCACCTCACCCATGGGGATCAGCCGCCGTAGGGTCGTGCGGCGCGGCCCTCGCGGAGGGTGACACCCCACCAGGCGAGCTGGTCGAGGAGGACGGACGCGGCCTTCGAGCTGCCGTCCAGGTCAAGCGGCCGACCCTCGTCGTCGAACTTCTCCCACGCGTTGTGGAAGCTCACGGTGTCGCGCAGGGTCACCGCGTGCAGTTCGGCGAACACCTGTCGCAGTTGCTCGACGGCGCGGTGACCGCCCGCCATGCCGCCGTACGAGACGAAGCCGACCGGCTTGGCGCGCCATTCGCTGTACACGTAGTCGATGGCCAGCTTCAGCGAGGCCGGGTAGCCGTGGTTGTACT
Organism: Streptomyces sp. NPDC057939; assembly: GCF_042887545.1. Taxonomy (NCBI): domain Bacteria; kingdom Bacillati; phylum Actinomycetota; class Actinomycetes; order Kitasatosporales; family Streptomycetaceae; genus Streptomyces; species Streptomyces sp. NPDC057939. The sequence goes on along the minus strand of NZ_JBHVPG010000059.1, from coordinate 1,954 downwards.
CGGGAGTGATGACGACGTATGCGTCGAGCCCGTCGATCCGCGCGGCCAGGTTCGGCGCCTCTCCGGGGGTACCCAGCGGCTCCAGGTTGAGCTTCAGCTCCTCGACGAGAGCGGGCTCCGACAGGTCGATGACATGGATCTCCATGTCATCGCGCCGACCGGCCTCGGAGACGAACCACTGGGAGATCTTGTCGGCGAATCGACCCGTGCGGACACTTCCGACCAGGACGCCGACCTTGAGGGGGTTGTCGGTCATGACGGTACCTCTTTCACATGAATACAAGGGGTGATGGCGATCCGGGGGCCGTGGAGGAAGGCGAACGGTTGCTCCACGGCCCCCGGGGACGGTTAGTCGGCGAGCAGGACGATCTTGCCCCGGCCGTGACCGGTCTCCAGCTCGCGGTGGGCCTCGGCGGCCTCTGCCAGGGGGAAGGTCTTGCGCACGTGGACGCGGACCTCGCCGCGGTCGACCAGACCGGCCAGTTCACCCAGCCGCTGGGCCGAGCGCTGGCTGCCGATCCAACGGACCCCGAGCTCCTGGTAGACGTCGAATGCGAAGATCGTGCCCACGCGCTCCTTGTCCTCCACCAGCTCCGCGGCCACCCGCAGGCCGTCTGCGCTCGCCGTGTCCAGGGCGGCGTCGATGCCTTGCGGAGCGGCGGCGCGGATACGGTCCGCGAGCCCGTCGCCGTAGGTCACGGGGATCGCGCCCAACTCACGGAGGTACGCGTGGTTGTCCTCGCGAGCCGTGGCGATGACCTTCGCGCCACGCAGCACGGCGAGCTGCACGGCGATGGTGCCGACGCCGCCCGCGGCACCGTTGATGAGGACGGTCTCGCCCTCCCCGACCTTCAACAGCTCGATGGCCGTGTGTGCCGTCTGGCCGGACGCGGACAGGCTTCCGGCGACCTCCCACGGGAGACCGGCCGGCTTGGCGACGATCTGGTCCGCGGGGACGGTCACGTACTGGGCGTAGGTGAGCTGGGTGCGGTACCCGAGGACCTCGTCGCCGACCTGGAAGGTGGTGACACCCTCGCCGATCTCGTCGATGACACCGGCGAAGTCGCCCCCGGTGATGTGCGGGAAGGTGATGGTGAAGCCCGGCGGGTTCCATCCGGAACGCACGGCGCAGTCGGTCGGCTGAGCGCCTGCCGCCTTGACCCGGACCCGGACCTCGCCGGGGCCCGCCTGAGGTGCGGGCACCTCAAGGAGCTCTAGAACCTCTGGTCCGCCGAACGCGTGGAAGCCTGCTGCCTTCATAGTCAACGCCCCTTCTGGGAACTCGATTTGCTGCTCCGTGTGGCTCCGGTGAGGGGCCCTGCGGAAGAACGTAGAACCTCAAGTCGAATTGAGGTCAAGTGATAGGAGAAAGAAATGATCAAGCCGTACCGTCGCGCCGCAGGCTCCGGTGACTCACCAGCCACCGGCCGTCCCGCAGCACGAGGTGGTCGCGGCACACGACGCTCGCCGTCAGTTGAAGTGCCTCGCCCCGCACGGTGCGCGCGGTGAGCGCGTACGCGCGGGTGCGCAGACTGCCGTCCGGCTCGGGTCGGACGTCCAGCATGCCGATCCAGTGACGGAAGTCCGCCTTCTCCTCGGCGAGCTTCCGCGTATGGGCCCGAGCGGAGTCGGCGAGCGCGGCGCGCCCGGACACCGCGCCCTGGAAGACCGCGTCCTCCGTGAACGTCGCGGCCCACTCCTCGGCGTGGCCGTGGTCCATGAGACCCATTTGGTCGGCGTAGAACTGCTGGATCCGCGCGTACAGCTCGGCGGAGGCGTACACGTCGCCGGCGGCCGACGGGTTGGTGGGTTCGCTGCTCATCCGGGCCTTTCTGTGGGAGGGAGCCGCGCCGGACGAACCGGGTGGCGGCTAAGCGGCGTCAGGCATTCCACGTTGCCGCAGGCGAGTGGTGTCCTGCTCGAAACGCACTCGACGCCGGTCGGAGGCGGAGCC
>NZ_JBHVPG010000058.1:0-53815 GCF_042887545.1 Streptomyces sp. NPDC057939 | reverse complement strand
CGAAGGAACGGCATGGGGGACGAAGAGGCAGGAGCGGGTCTCTCGGTGACGAGGCGAGGGGCCGGGGATCGGCCCACCGGGCATACGGGGAGGTCAGAGGGTCTGCGGCCGGGCCACGGGCCCGGTCACGGGCCGCTACCCGCCCGTCAGGACGACGAAGTCGGCCCGAGGCGCAGGGAGAGCGGTGAGGACACGCAGGATCGCCATGTTCCGTCACTCGGTTCGGCGACCGCAGCCCGCCCGGGGCTGGACATGAGCACGGCCGGTCGTCGGTCGCCGAGACGACCCCGGCCACGAACCGGGGCCGGTGCGTGGCTTAAGTCCGGCCACGGGCGGCTCGCAGACGCCCAACCGAGCGAACACCCCACGGACCCGGCGCGTACGGGCCGTCTGACATGCCCTGAGGTCGATTCCCTCGTCCTGACGGGCGGGTAGAGGCCCTCGGGCCGTCCGTCAGGTGCGGAGGAGGTGCTGTGACGTGCCCGCATGCCCAACCTGGCAGCGCCCGGCCCCTCGCCTCGTCACTGAGAGACCCGCCCCTCCTCGTCTCTGACCCGTGACCGTTCTTTTGGGGGGTTCCCGTCGGTCTTCGGCTTTCCGTGGCGGGTCGGTCGGTCAAGGGTGGCCGTAGGCCATCGCGAAGCGACGCGACCGCAGGGAGCGCCCTTGAGGGACCGGCCCGACACGGGGAGACGATGAGACCGGCGGGAAACCACCAAACCAGCTCCGATCCGGATCAAGGACACCCCGCCCACCCCCCGACCCCGCCCAACCTCACGCACCCGAAGAACAAAGCCCGCCCCACCAGCCCCCGCCCCACCTCACCCCACCGCCCGCCCTCACCCCCCTCACCCCCCACCCCCCTACGGCAGGTGGTCCAGCCTGCGGAGGATGACGCCCTCGCGGAGGGCCCAGGGGCAGATTTCCAGTTCCTCCACGCCGAAGAGGTCCATGGTGGCTTCCGCCACGAGGGCGCCGGCCAGGAGCTGGGAGGCGCGGCCCTCGGAGACGCCGGGGAGGGCCGAGCGTTCGAGGGTGGTCATCGCCGCGAGCCTCGGGACCCATTCCACCAGCGACTTCCGGGTCAGGTCGCGCTGGATGTAGAGGCCGTCGGCCTCACGGGCCGCGCCCGCGATCCGGGCCAGTTGCTTGAAGGTCTTCGACGTGGCCACGACGTGGTCCGGCAGGCCGGAGCGGCTGAACTCCCCGACCGTGCGGGCGATCTGGGCCCGGACGTGTCTGCGCAGGGCCTTGACGTCCGCCGGGTCCGGCGGGTCGCCGGGGAGCCAGGCTGAGGTGAGGCGGCCGGCGCCGAGGGGGAGGGAGACGGCCTTGTCGGGGTCCTCGTCGATGCCGAAGGCGATCTCCAACGAGCCGCCGCCGATGTCGAGCACCAGGAGCTTGCCGGCGGACCAGCCGAACCACCGCCGGACCGCCAGGAACGTCAGGCGGGCCTCGTCCTCGCCGCTGAGCACGGGCAGCTCGATGCCGGTCTCGGCCTTGACGCGGGCGAGGACCTCGTCGGCGTTGGTGGCCTCGCGCACCGCGCTGGTGGCGAAGGGCAGCAGGTCCTCGCAGCCCTTGTCCTCGGCGGCCTGCACGGCCTCGCCGATCACCGCGACGAGCCGGTCGATGCCCTCGGGGCCGACCGCACCGTGCTCGTCGAGGAGTTCCGCCAGCCGCAGTTGCACCTTGTGCGAGTGCGCGGGCAGGGGGCGCGCGCCGGGGTGTGCGTCCACCACCAGCAGATGAATCGTGTTCGAACCCACGTCAAGGACACCGAGTCTCATACGAGAAACGCTACTGGGCGGAACGCGTGGGGGTGGAGTAAGGGGCGCTTAGGCTTGGGTTTGTGCCAAATACGAAGAAGGCCAACAAGACCCGGTCCAAGAAGGACAAGGGCAAGGAGCCCGACGAGAAGGGCCTGGACTTCCCCCGGGCCTGGGTGGAATTCCCCGATCCGGCGGACGACGAACAGGTCTTCCGCTGTGATCTCACCTGGCTGACCTCCCGCTGGACGTGCATCTTCGGCAGCGGCTGTCAGGGCATCCAGCCGGGCCGCGCCTCCGACGGCTGCTGCACGCTCGGAGCGCACTTCTCGGACGAGGACGACGAGAAGCGCGTCGCGGAGCACGTCGCGCGGCTCACGCCCGAGGTGTGGCAGTTCCACGACGTCGGCAGCGAGAGCGGGTGGACGCAGTTCGACGACGACGGTGAGAAGCAGACGCGCCGCTGGGACGGGGCCTGCATCTTCCTGAACCGGCCCGGTTTCCCGGCGGGCGCGGGCTGCTCCCTGCACATCCTGGCGCTCAAGGGCGGCCAGGAGCCGCTGGAGACGAAGCCGGACGTGTGCTGGCAGCTGCCCATCCGGCGCACGTACGACTGGATCGACCGGCCCGACGACACCCGGATCCTCCAGGTGTCGATCGGCGAGTACGACCGGCGCGGCTGGGGTCCGGGCGGCCACGACCTGCACTGGTGGTGCACGTCGGCGACGTCGGCGCACGGCGCGGGCGACCCGGTGTACGTGTCGTACCGGCCGGAGCTGACGGAGCTGATGGGCAAGGAGGGGTACGACGCCCTCGTCGCCCTCTGCGAGGCGCGGCTGGCGTCCCTGCTGCCGATGGCCCCGCACCCGGCGGACCCGGCCTGACCCGACCTGGACCGCGCCGACCCGGCTTGGCCCCCGCACCGAACCGGCACGGCCCCCGCTCCGCCCCGCACCGACCCGGTACGCCCCCCGCCCCTACCCCCCGGCCGGTGCCGGGGCCGGGGGGTAGGGGGAAACCGTTCCTCCTGAGGAGGGTTCCGGCGTCGGGGTCGGGGTGCCGGGGTCCGGCGGGGTCGGGGTCGGCGTGGGGGTCGGCGTGGGCGTGGGCGTGGGGGTCGGCTCCGGGGTGGGTGTCGGGGTCGGCGTGGGCGTCGGCGGGGTTTCCGGGACGGGGGCGGGGCGGCCCCGGCCCTGGATGGAGACGACCGCCCCCGCCGGGTCCACTCCGACCCGGGCGCTCCAGGCGCCGACGGGCTGGGCGGCGGCGTCCACCGTGATCCGTAGGGTGACCGATTCTCCGGGCCGCATCGTGCCGGCGGTCTGGCTCGCCCGGAGCCACGGGGCGTCGGACCAGAGCCGCCAGTCGACGGGGCTGCCGCCCGAGGCGGTGAGGGTGAGCAGGGTGACGGATCCCCGGGTCGTGGCGGCTGCGGTGAGTCGGCCGGGGCTGCCCGGACCGGCCGCTTCCGGGGTCGGGGGCTGGCCGACGCTGATCACCTCGACGGAGACGTCGGGGCCCGCGGCACCCGGGGCGAAACCGGGCTCGCCGGTGGTGTGGGCGGTGTTGCCGGTGTTCTCGTAGGCGGTGAGCGCGCGGCCGTCGGCGTACGGCAAGGGGATGTCGGACTCGCTGGCGGAGATCCGGGTGCCCTCTCCCCCGACGGGCTCGCCGGTGCTGGGAGCTCCCCGGTAGGCGGCCCACAGCGCGATGACCGGCGCGGCGACGACGGTCGCGACGACGGTGGTGGTCACGGCCCGGGCCCGCAGCCGGTCGCGGCGGGCGGCGCGGTCCTTGGGGTCCATGGGGAAGCCGGTCCGGTCGAAGCGCGGGCCGGGACGGCCGCCGCGGCGGCGCCCGGAGCGCAGCATGGCCGCGTGGACGGCGGTGCGGGGGGCCGGGACGAGGGGGAGCGCGGCGTTGACGCCGCCGGTGCCGGGCCAGGGCGCGCCCGCGCCGACGCGTTCGGCGGCGCGCCGGCAGCGGGGGCAGTCGTCGACGTGGCGGACGAGTTCGGCGCGCAGGGAGCTGGACAGCAGGACGTTGCCGTCGCCCCCGTCGCCGTCGTCGCCGGTGAGTCGGGAGACGACCGGGCAGTTCCCGGTCTCGACGACGGCGAGGGCGGCTCGGGTGCGTTCCACCTCGCAGGCGGCCCCGGACAGCAGCTCCCGCGCGGCCGCGGGTCCGGTGCCGAGGACGGAGGCCAGTTCGGGGACGCCGAGGCGGTGGCGGACGGCGAGTTCGAGGGCCTCGCGCTGCTCGGGGGTGGTGCCGGCGGCTTCGGGCCAGGCGAGTCGGGCCAGCTCCGTACGGCGGTAGGCGCTGACGTCGAGTGGGCGGTGGGCCCCCGGCGCGTTGTCGGGGTCGCCGTGCTCCGGCGCACGCCGGGCGGAGTGCGCGCCCTGGCGGGCCCGGCGTCGCTCCGCCAGCCGGCGCAGGCAGGCCCAGCGTGCGAGGGCGTACAGCCAGGCGCGGCGTTCCCCTTCGTCGGGGCAACGGCCGGGGTGTCGTTCGGCGACGGCGAGGACGTCCCCGAGCACGTCGGTGGCGGCGTCGTGGTCGCACAGGACCGACAGGCAGTACGTGAACAGGCCGTCCAGGTAGGGCTCGTGCCGGAAGGGCGGCGGAGGGGGCGGCGCGGTCGGCCGCTCGTCGGGGGTGTCCGACCCACCGGCCGGGCGGTCGGTGGCCGCGTCAACCGGCGTGTCGGCCGGGACTCCGGATCCCCGCGTGCTCCGCCCCCCATGCGCCTCATGCGCCCCTCGTGCTCCGGGTGCCCCGTACTCCTCGTACGCCCCGTCCGTCACGTCGGCCGCACCCTTCCTCTCGGGCCACTCGGGCCCCTCGGCAGCCCCGTCGGCAGGGGCGGACGTGCCCCCCGTCGGACCCGCGGCGGGCATGCGCCCGTGCGCCCGGTGTGCGCCGGTGCGCGCTGCGGGGTGTCGTTGGTTGCTGCTGTTCACCTGGCGACCGTAGGCGGCGCGCCGGTGACGGCCCGGAAGCCTTCAGCAGTTTTAGTCCTTACGGGTGAACAGATCGCCACCGCGCTGACAGTCCTCCTGACGACCCCCCTGACGACCGCTCCGCCCGGAGTTGTCGGTGGGGGCCGCTACCGTGGGGCGCATGGCTGCCCGCACCGCTCGTTCATCCGCCAAGGACCGGCCGTCCTACCGCTGCACCGAGTGCGGCTACACGACCGCGAAGTGGCTCGGGCGCTGCCCGGAGTGCCAGGCCTGGGGGACGGTCGAGGAGATGGGCGGCGCCCCCGCCGTGCGGACCACCGCGGCCGGGCGCGTGTCGTCGCCCGCGCTGCCGATCGGCCAGGTCGACGGCCGGACGGCGACGGCCCGCAGCACCGGGGTGGACGAGCTGGACCGCGTCCTGGGCGGTGGGTTGGTCCCGGGGGCCGTCGTCCTGCTGGCCGGGGAGCCGGGCGTCGGCAAGTCGACGCTGCTGCTCGACGTCGCGGCGAAGGCGGCCAACGGCGACCACCGCACCCTGTACGTCACCGGTGAGGAGTCGGCGAGCCAGGTGCGGCTGCGGGCCGACCGGATCAACGCCCTCAGCGACCACCTCTACCTCGCCGCCGAAACCGACCTGTCCGCGGTATTGGGCCACCTCGACGCCGTGAAGCCCTCGCTGCTGGTCCTGGACTCCGTACAGACCATCGCCTCCCCCGAGATCGACGGCGCGCCCGGCGGCATGGCGCAGGTGCGCGAGGTGGCCGGGGCGCTGATCAGGGCCTCCAAGGAGCGGGGCATGTCCACGCTCCTCGTCGGCCACGTCACCAAGGACGGGGCCATCGCGGGCCCCCGTCTGCTGGAGCACCTGGTGGACGTGGTGTTGAGCTTCGAGGGCGACCGGCACGCGCGGCTGCGCCTGGTGCGCGGCGTGAAGAACCGGTACGGGGCCACCGACGAGGTCGGTTGCTTCGAACTTCACGACGAGGGCATCACCGGGCTCGCCGACCCGAGCGGCCTCTTCCTCACCCGGCGTGCCGAGGCGGTGCCCGGGACCTGTCTGACGGTGACCCTGGAGGGCAAGCGTCCGCTGGTCGCCGAGGTGCAGGCGCTGACCGTCGACTCGCAGATCCCCTCGCCCCGCCGGACGACGTCCGGGCTGGAGACCTCGCGCGTGTCGATGATGCTGGCGGTCCTGGAGCAGCGCGGCCGGATCACCGCCCTGGGCAAGCGGGACATCTACAGCGCGACCGTGGGCGGGGTGAAGCTGACGGAGCCGGCCGCGGACCTGGCGATCGCGTTGGCACTGGCCTCGGCCGCCAGTGACGTGCCGCTGCCGAAGAACCTGGTGGCGATCGGGGAGGTGGGCCTCGCCGGTGAGGTGCGGCGGGTGACGGGCGTGCAGCGCCGGCTCGCGGAGGCGCACCGGCTGGGCTTCACGCACGCGCTGGTCCCGGCGGATCCGGGCAAGATCCCGGCGGGGATGAAGGTGACCGAGGTCGCGGACATGGGCGAGGCGCTGCGGGCGCTGCCGCGCGGCCGGTCCCGTACGCCGGCCAAGGAGCGCGGGGAGCAGTAGGCGCGGCGGGATCGGCGGTCACCGCACGGAGCGGCGGCTCCGGAACACCGGCCAGGAGCGGAATCAGAGGGTCCGCCAACCGGTCGGGCAGCAGGTCAGGGGCCTGCCGTCGACATCCGCAGGACGGGTACGGGCCAAGGCTCGGCGGGCGCACAGCCCGCGCCGGTAGACTTTGTGCTGGTCCGCCCGGCCGTACGCACGCCCTCGTGCCCGTGGCGCGGGGCGGTACGACCCGCGACCGGAGGAGTGCAGTGGCAGCCAAGGACGGGGCAGCAGCATCCGGCAAGTCGGGCGCCGGCTCCAGGCAGGACGCCATGATGCGCGCCTCGCTGAGCGCGGTCGCCCCTGGTCAGCCCCTACGTGACGGCCTGGAGCGAATCGTCCGCGGCAACACGGGCGGGCTCATCGTCCTCGGCATGGACAAGTCCGTCGAGGCGATGTGCACAGGCGGTTTCGTGCTGGACGTGGAGTTCACCGCGACGCGGCTGCGCGAGCTCTGCAAGCTCGACGGCGCGCTCATCCTCGACAAGGACATCACCAAGATCCTGCGGGCCGGCGTGCAGCTGGTGCCGGACGCGTCGATCCACACGGAGGAGACGGGCACCCGGCACCGCACCGCGGACCGCGTGTCCAAGCAGTGCGGCTTCCCCGTGGTGTCGGTGTCGCAGTCCATGCGCCTGATCGCGCTCTACGTGGACGGCGAGCGGCGCGTACTGGAGGAGTCCGGGGCGATCCTGTCGCGGGCCAACCAGGCCCTGGCCACGCTGGAACGGTACAAGCTGCGCCTCGACGAGGTCGCGGGGACGCTCTCCGCGCTGGAGATCGAGGACCTGGTGACGGTCCGCGACGTGACCGCGGTCGCCCAGCGGCTGGAAATGGTCCGCCGGATCGCGACCGAGATCGCCGAGTACGTGGTCGAACTGGGCACGGACGGGCGACTGCTGTCGCTCCAGCTGGACGAACTGACGGTCGGCATCGAGCAGGAGCGGGAGCTGGTGATCCGCGACTACGTCCCGGAGCCCACGGCGAAGCGTTCCCGCACGGTGGAGGAGGCGCTCCCGGCACTGGACGCGCTGACGCACCCGGAGTTGCTGGAGCTGGCGATCGTGGCGCGGGCCCTCGGCTACACGGGCTCCCCCGAGACCCTGGACTCGGCGGTCTCGCCGCGCGGGTACCGGCTGCTGGCGAAGGTGCCGCGGCTGCCCGGGGCGATCATCGAGCGGCTGGTGGAGCACTTCGGCGGGCTGCAGAAGCTGCTCGCGGCGAGCGTCGACGACCTGCAGACCGTGGACGGCGTCGGCGAGGCCCGCGCCCGGAGCGTCCGCGAGGGCCTGTCGCGCCTCGCGGAGTCCTCGATCCTCGAACGCTACGTCTGACGTTCCGCGGACTCCCGGCGGGACACCTGCCGCGGACTCCGCGCCGGACGCCCGTCGCGGACCGCTTCCTCGGACTCCGTGCCGGCCGCTGCCGCGGGCGCCTTCCCCGGGCGCCGTTTCCGGCGCCCGAGGGGCTTTCCTGCACCCGAGGGGCCGTTCCGGTGCCCGAGGGCCCGTCAGTCCTGCTTCAGGACGAACGACGCCTGCGCCACCGACATGCCCGGGGCCTTGACCTCGACCATGTAGGTGCCGGGGGTCGCGGTGCCCGCCGGCGGCGTCTGGCACTGGTCCGCCGCACTGAACTTGCGGTCCCATTCCAGGGACTGCTTCGTCTCGCCCTGCGCCGACACCCGGAAGAACGCGTCGGCGGCGCCCGCCGGGCAGTCGCCGGAGGACCAGACGGCCTTGGCGCCGTTCGACTGGATGATCGTCAGGACCGCCTGCTTCGGGCCGAGTCCGACCTTGCAGGTGCTGCCGGAGGTGTTGCGGACGACCAGTTCGAGACGGGGCTTCTCGTTCGTCTCGTACTCGTTCTTGACGCTCTTGACCTCCCACCGCAGCGAACCCGCCGGGCAGGTGGGCAGCGGGGAGTCCGCCGGCACCTGCGCCCCGCCGCCACCGGCACCGCCCGAGCCCGCCGACCCCCCGGCGCCGGCCGAACCGGCCCCGCCGCCCGCGGCGTTGCCGCCGCCGGGCTCGCCGTTCTTGCCCGAACCGCCGGCGCCGCCGCCGGAGCCGGAGCCCGCGCCGGAGCCCGACTCGGTCCGCCCGCCCGGGGCCTGACTGATCGCCGAGCCGGACGGGGACGGTCCCGCCGTGATCGTGTCCCGCGGACCGGAGCCGTCGCCGCCCTTGCCGTTCGTACTCGACTTGCCCGCGCCGGAACTGACGGTCCATACGGCGAGGAGGGCGAGGAGCGCCACAACGGACGCCAACACGGCCCTCCGTCGCCAGTAGATGGAAGAGGGGAGCGGCCCGACCGGATTGCGCATAGATCCCACGCACCGAACCTTACGAGAACTCGCGCCGCGATCAGTGCCCCCCATGCCGCACAACCGGCAGGTTTTGCCGATCATCAGCCTGCGGGAGCAGAGCGGAACGCAAAGTTCCGGCCAAGGGTCCGATGCGGCGACGATCCGGCCTTGAGTACGGTCTGTGACCATGGACAGTTCCGACCTCTATCGCGACATCACCGACTTCGCCCGTGACACGCCCTCCTGGGTGCAGTCGGCGTTCGAGGCCGAGACCAAATACGGGCTCCTGCTCTTCGGTGTGCTCTTCATAGCCGTCTGGTGGCGTTCCCGCGGGAACGACGACCGGGCCGTGGCGCTCGCCGTCCTGGCACCGCTGGTCACCGCCCTCACGTACGTCGCCTCCGAGACGGTGAAGTCGACCGTCGACGAGGAACGGCCCTGCCGCGCCGTCGCCGGCGCGGCGGCCTCACTGATCGCCTGCCCCGAGTACGGGGACTGGTCGTTCCCGAGCAACCACTCCGCCATCGCGGGCGGCGCGGCCGTCGGCCTCGCCATGGCCGCGCGCCGGCTGGCCGTGTGGACCCTGCCGCTGGCCGTGCTGATGGCCTTCTCCCGGGTCTTCGTCGGGGTGCACTACCCGCACGACGTGGCGATGGGTCTGCTGCTCGGCTTCTCGCTCGCCGCGCTCCTGATGGTCGCGCTGGCCGGTGTGATGAGTCGGATCGTGGCCGCCGTACGGGCGAGCGGAGCGCCCGTGGCCGTCTGGTTCACCGGTCCGGGCCCGGCGCGCTGAGCCCGAAACGTGCCAGGATGCCGTCTGCCATGACTGCATCCACCACTCCTTCCCCCGACGTCTCCCACGCGCTGCACTCCCCCGTCATCGCGTGGTTCGACGAGCATGCCCGCGACCTCCCCTGGCGCCGCCCCGAAGCCGGCCCCTGGGGGGTCATGGTCAGCGAGTTCATGCTCCAGCAGACCCCCGTCAGCCGGGTCCTGCCGGTGTACGAGCAGTGGCTCGCCCGGTGGCCCCGGCCGGCCGCCCTGGCCGCCGAGGCCCCTGGCGAGGCCGTCCGCGCCTGGGGGCGGCTCGGCTACCCCCGCCGGGCCCTGCGCCTGCACGGGGCGGCCGTCGCGATAACGGAACGGCACGGCGGCGACGTACCGCGCGAGCACGCGCAACTGCTGGCGCTGCCCGGGATCGGCGAGTACACGGCCGCCGCCGTGGCCTCCTTCGCGTACGGCCAGCGGCACGCGGTGCTGGACACCAACGTGCGCCGGGTGTTCGCGCGCACCACGACCGGGGTCGAGTACCCGCCGAACGCCACCACCGCCGCGGAACGCCGCCTGGCCCGCGCCCTGCTGCCCGAGGACGAGGGGACGGCGGCCCGCTGGGCGGCCGCCTCCATGGAGCTGGGCGCCCTGGTGTGCACCGCCAAGAGCCCGGACTGCGTCCGCTGCCCGGTGGCGGGACTGTGCGCCTGGCGGCTCGCCGGGAAGCCCGCGCACGACGGTCCGCCGCGACGCGGGCAGACGTACGCCGGGACGGACCGACAGGTGCGCGGCAAACTGCTGGCGGTGCTGCGCGAGGCCGTCGGCGCGGTTCCGCAGGCGGTCCTCGACACCGTGTGGGACGAACCGGTGCAGCGGGCCCGGGCGCTGGACGGTCTGGTCTCCGACGGTCTGGTGGAGCCGCTCGCGCAGGGCATGTACCGGTTGCCGCAGAGCTGAATCCGCAGCGGTCGCGAACTCCTCGAACCCGGCTCGTAGCTGACTCAACTATTCCGCTTCGGGCCGGGAAACCGCAGCTCAACGGCACTGTTACACAACCTACGGCTGTCCGTGCGTCCACCGAAGGCTCACCCGCACAGTGCCGTGACAACCCGTCCGTACCTTCGGATCCGTAAGACGGCGGAGACGGTTGGACGGCAGCGGAGGCGGTCAGAGATGGCACACGGCGAGGTGCTCGGATTCGAGGAGTACGTACGGACCCGGCAGGACGCGCTGCTGCGAAGTGCCCGCCGCCTGGTCCCGGACCCCACGGACGCCCAGGACCTCCTCCAGACGGCCCTCGTGCGCACCTACGGCCGCTGGGACGGCATCGCCGACAAGTCCCTGGCCGACGCCTACCTCCGCCGCGTCATGATCAACACCCGGACCGAGTGGTGGCGGGCCCGCAAGCTCGACGAGGTCCCCACCGAGCAGCTCCCCGACGCGTCCGTCGAGGACGGCTCCGACCAGCGCGCCGACCGCGCCCTGCTGATGGACATCCTCAAGGTGCTCGCGCCCAAGCAGCGCAGTGTCGTCGTCCTGCGACACTGGGAGCAGATGAGCACCGAGGAGACGGCCGCGGCGCTCGGTATGTCGACGGGAACCGTGAAGAGCACCCTGCACCGCGCACTGGCCCGGCTCCGGCAGGAGCTGGAGAGCCGGGACCTCGACATGCGCGCGCTCGAACGCGGCGACCACACCAGCCGGTACGAGGGGCGGGAGCGGTGCGCGGCCTGAACGGCCAAGACCTGAGTGACAGAGGCTCCCCCCCGGCCCGTGCCGGGAGGGGGCCGCTCGTACTGGTGTCGGCGGGGACGATCGTCCTCGTCGGCACCGTGCTGTTCGCGGTCGGTTGCTCCACGGGCGGCAGCGGGCTGCGCGACGGCGGCCCCGCCCACACCGACCAGGTGGCCAGGACGGCCAAGCCGTCGCAGGACGCGGACACCGCGCCCGTGCCGCCCGGCAACGCGCCCGCGTCGGCCTCCGGCAGCCCCATCAAGAAGGTCGACGCGGTGGCCCTGCTGAAGGCGGACCCCAAGGTCAGCCCGGCCGTCAAACGGGACCTCAAGCCCTGCACGGGCAAGGAGTACCCGATCGACGTGAGCTACGGGAAGGTCACCGGCGGTGGCTCCGTGGACGTCGTCGTCAACGTCCTGTCGTGCGCGGACGCGCTCGGGCTCGGCTCGTACGTGTACCGGGCCGACGGCGGGAAGTACGAGAATGTGTTCACGGACGAACAGTCCCCGGTCTACGCGGAGATCGACCGGGGCGACCTGATGCTCATCAAGCAGGTCTACGGCAAGGGCGACGCCCTTGCCTATCCCTCCGGCGAGGACGTGATCACGTACCGCTGGAGCGGGGAGAAGTTCACCGAGCAGGACCGTGTGCACACGGAGTACAGCAACGTGGTCGACGGCGGGGGTCAGCCCGCCCCGGCCCTGACGCAGAAGAACTGAAGTGAGGCTGGGCATGGCCGAGACCCATGTGCTGTTCGTGGAGGACGACGACGTCATCCGCGAGGCCACGACCCTGGCGCTGGAGCGCGACGGGTTCGTGGTCACCGCCATGCCCGACGGGCTGTCCGGACTGGAGTCCTTCCGGGCCGACCGGCCCGACATCGCCCTGCTGGACGTGATGGTCCCCGGGATGGACGGCGTCAGCCTGTGCCGCCGCATCCGTGACGAGTCCACCGTCCCCGTGATCATGCTGTCGGCGCGCGCCGACTCCATCGACGTGGTCCTCGGCCTGGAGGCGGGCGCCGACGACTACGTCACCAAGCCCTTCGACGGCTCCGTCCTCGTCGCCCGCATCCGCGCCGTGCTGCGCCGCTTCGGCCACGCCGGCGGACCGCAGAACGGCGGCCAGGGCGGCGCCGGCGAGGGACCGGACGGGGAACGCGGCGTGCTGTCCTTCGGCGACCTGGAGGTCGACACCGAGGGCATGGAGGTCCGCCGGGCGGGCTCCCCCGTCGCCCTGACGCCGACCGAGATGCGGCTGCTGCTGGAGTTCTCGTCCGCGCCCGGCACCGTGCTCTCCCGCGACCGGCTGCTGGAGCGCGTCTGGGACTACGACTGGGGCGGCGACACCCGCGTCGTGGACGTCCACGTCCAACGACTGCGCACCAAGATCGGTCAGGACCGGATCGAGACGGTCCGGGGCTTCGGATACAAGCTGAAGGCATGAGGCGCTTCACCCTCCGCACGGGGATCCGCTGGAAGATCACACTCGCCATCGCCGCCGTGGGCGCCCTCACCGCGGTCGCGCTGAGCCTGGTCGTGCACAGTGCTGCCCGCGTGTCGATGATGGAGAGCGCCCGCGACGCAGAACTGGAGCGCGTCCAGTACATCGCCACGCGCAACGCCGACATGGGCCGCAAGCCCATCTGGGGGGCCAAGCTCAACGACCCCGACCTTCCGCCGCAGTTGCGGGAGAAGGCCCGGTCGGGCCGGCGCGGCACCTACGTGCAGGAGCACCCGCACAAGGCGCCGGAGGTGTGGGCCGCCGTCCCCCTCGGGAACGGTCAGGTGCTCTCCCTGCACCACCCCTTCCGGGAGAGCGCCAACATGGTGCGCGACCTGGACCAGGCCCTGCTGGTCGGCTCCCTCTCCGTCGTCATCGGCGGCTCGGCGCTCGGCGTGCTCATCGGCGGCCAGATCTCGCGCCGCCTGCGCAAGGCGGCGGCCGCCGCGCAGCGCGTGGCGCACGGGGACCCCGAGGTCCGGGTGCGGGACGCCGTCGGAGGCGTCGTACGGGACGAGACGGACGACCTCGCGCGGGCCGTGGACGCCATGGCGGACGCCCTCCAGCAGCGGCTGGAGGCCGAACGGCGGGTCACCGCCGACATCGCGCACGAGCTGCGGACCCCGGTGACGGGCCTGCTCACGGCGGCGGAGCTGCTGCCCCCGGGACGGCCGACGGAACTCGTGCGGGACCGCGCGCAGGCCCTTCGGGCGCTGGTGGAGGACGTGTTGGAGGTGGCCCGGCTGGACAGCGCGTCCGAGCGGGCCGAGCTCCAGGACGTGGCACTGGGCGAGTTCGTCAGCCGGCGGGTGACGTCGCTGATGCCGGAGGCGGGCGTACGGATCGTCGCGGACGAGATCGTCAGCACGGACCCCCGCCGACTGGAGCGGATCCTCGGCAACCTGCTGGCCAACGCCGCGCGGTACGGGCAGCCCCCGATCCAGGTCGACATCGAGGGCCGCGTCGTGCGCGTCCGGGACCACGGGCCGGGCTTCCCCGAGGCGTTGCTCAGGGAGGGCCCCAGCCGTTTCAGGACCGGGTCGACGGACCGGGCGGGCGTCGGACACGGTCTGGGCCTGACCATCGCCGAGGGCCAGGCCCGGGTGTTGGGCGCCCGGCTGACGTTCCGCAACGTCGCGGCGCCGGGCGGCGCCGAGGGCGAGGGCGCCTCGGCGGGCGCGGTGGCGGTGCTGTGGCTGCCGGAACACGCGCCGACGGCGACGGGGAGCTTCCCGATCATCCAGCTTCCGGGGTGAGTCGGGGCACCGGGGCGTGCGCGGGGCGGGGCGGGCCCGGGCGGATCGCGACCGTATCGGAACCATCGGCCGTTCGTTCGGTCACGGCGATGTTTTAGCATCCGTGCCATGACTGACGGTACGGATCGCCCGCACAACCCCCAGCCCGACCCCGCCGCCGGGAGCGGCGGCGGTTACGGATTCCCGCAGGGGATACCCGGCGGGTACGGCGGCCGGCCGGACTCGGGGCAGCCGGGTTCCGGCCTGCCGGGGCCCGCGCAGCCCAATCCGTACCAACAGGAGCCCCCGCAGGGGCAGCCGCAGCCCGGCCGGCCGCTGGGGGTGTTCCCGCCGGCGGAACCGTTCGCGCAGGCCGAGCCGTTCGCACCCGCACCGGCTCCGGAGACCTTCGCCTCGTCCTCGCAGCCGGACTGGCAGGCGATGGCCGACCGCAGCGAGGCGCAGCAGCGCAAGCGCCGCCTGTTGACCATCGGGATCGGGGCCCTGGCCGTCGTGCTGGTGGCCTCGGGGACGGCGTTCTTCCTGCTCAAGGGGGACGGGGAACCCGTGGACAAGCCGACGACGGCGGCCTCCGGCTCGCCGAGCCCCTCGGAGCAGCCGTCGGAGGCCCCCGAGTCGAAGGCGCCGGAGGACGACTCCCCCACCGTGGCCGGTGAGCCGAACCTGCTGCGCGACCGCAACGGTCGGATGGGCATCGCCCTGGGCCCCGGTGCCTCGCTGGGTGAACTCTCCAAGCGGACCGAGGTCAGGTTCAAGGGCACGGACGACTCGTACGCCCAGGGCGCCGAGGCGGCCGTGGACGTCACGAAGAGCTTCACCGTCTCGACGCGCGCCTACAACGTGGCCGAGACGGGCTCCCGGATGGCGGTGAGCCAGGGCGACGGGGTCTCGTACTCGTTCGAGTTGGGCTTCGAGGTCGTGAACGGCAAGAAGGCCTGGGTGTTCCGGGTTCAGACCGGGGACAAGGGCCAGGCGGCCACGGCGCAGCAGGTCGTGGCGGACAACGTCGAGACCGTGCGGACCTGGGCCCTGTTGACGGGTACGTACGACGCGGAGAAGAAGACGATCGCGCTCTGGGTGGACGACAGGATGGTCGGCCAGGCGCAGGTCTCCGGCATCTGGGCGGGTCCCGGGCCGCTGCAGTTGGGCCGGGCGCGCCACCACGGGATCTGGAGTGCGGCGTGGGACGGGCCGCTGGACCACATCCGGGTCTTCGGCCAGGCCTTGGGCCAGGAACAGATCACGGGGCTGAAGAACAACAAGCTCGACAAGAAGACCAGGCCGACGCATTCGTGGCTGATCTGATCCCCTGCCGGGATACGCCCCCCGGGGCTCCTACGGCCCCTGGGGTGGGCGCGGCGTCGGCGTTCGTCAGAGGGTGACGCCGGCGTTGCGCAGGAAGGCGACCGGGTTGATGGCCGAGCCGTAGTTCGGGGTGGTGCGGATCTCGAAGTGCAGGTGCGGGCCGCTGGAGTTGCCGGTGTTGCCGGACAGCGCGATCCGCTGGTCGGCGGCGACCTTCTGGCCGATCCGGACCTGGATCTTCGACAGGTGGGCGTACTGGGAGTACTTGTTGTTCGCGTGCTTGATCACGACGGCGTTGCCGTAGGCGGGGCCGTCGCCGCCACCGTTCGGGCCGGCCTTGACGACGGTGCCGGCGGCAGCGGCGGCCACCGGGGTGCCGACGGGAACGGCGAAGTCCTGGCCGGAGTGCTTGTGCGACCACATGCTGCCGCCCTTGCCGTAGGTCGCGGAGAGCGTGTAGCGCTTGACCGGCTTCTTCCAGGTGGTGTTCTTGCCACCGGCGGCCTTGGCGGCGGCCTTGGCCTGCGCCTGCGCCTGGACGGCGACCAGTTCGGCGGTACCGGATACGGCGGCCGGCGCCGCGTCGGCGAGGGCCACGTTCGCTCCGGCACCGAGAGCCAGTGCCGCACCGAGTCCGGTGGCGACGACGGCGATACGGGTACGACGGGTGCTGACGCGGTTCGCGGACATGTGCAGACCTCCGGGGCCGGGGACGAGGAAGTGGATCGGGCAAGAAAGGACCCGGCTCTGCGGCGGTGAAGCCGTCGGTGCCGGGCTTGCTCAACCTTGGTAACCCGGGCCCCCGGACTTCCCCAAACCTCCCCGTTACTACCCGGACTCGTAGCTAACCGGAGGGCGATCTTCCTGTTGACGCCCCCCAGGCTGGGCCTGTAGGTGGACAAAAGGGACGTCAAAATCTACGAGAGGTCCTAGTAGGTCCGATTTGTTCTGTGCGGCTTGTCACCGGGCCCCGACCCCCATTGAGACCCCGGTCACCACGACCAACACCCCACGCCCCACGGCGTATCCACACCCCCGCCCTCACCTGCCCACCCCCACCCCGAACACTCCCCCGGGCCGGGAGCCGACCCCGGGCCCCTGAAGACACGGCCACGGACCGAGCCCGGCGGGCCGGGAGCACTGCCCCTTCTCCCACCCGAGCGGCGCTGAACGGCCCGGGCAAGGCTCGGCACGGCTGGCACGGCTCGGCACGGCTCGGCACGGCAACCCGTACCCCACCCGCCCCGGGGGCCGGTCCCGGGAACAGGGAAGCGGACAGGGACCGCCGCCACCGGAACCCGAGGGGGCGGCCCCCCGGGCATGGAGGCGGGCCCCGGGCCCGGGCGTCGGCTCCCCGCCCCCGGGCAGCGGAAAGGGGCGGCCCCGGGACTCGAAGTCCCGGGGCCGCCCCTTCGTCCTGCTACCAGCGGCTAGCGCCTACGCACCCTTGGAGAGGTCCGGGCCCGAGCCCGTGGCCTCGATCGGGGGGAGGTCGGGCAGCGCCGACTTCTCCTCGCCGCGGAAGGTGAACTTGGCTTCCTCGCCCTCACCCTCCACGCCGACGACCACGATGTGACCGGGACGCAGCTCGCCGAAGAGGATCTTCTCCGACAGCAGGTCCTCGATCTCGCGCTGGATGGTCCGACGCAGCGGGCGCGCACCCATGATCGGGTCGTAGCCGCGCTTGGCCAGGAGCATCTTCGCGTCACCGCTGAGCTCGATGCCCATGTCGCGGTCCTTGAGGCGCTCGTCCACCTTGGCGATCATCAGGTCGACGATCTGGATGATGTCTTCCTGCGTGAGCTGGTGGAAGACGACCGTGTCGTCGACGCGGTTGAGGAACTCGGGCCGGAAGTGCTGCTTGAGCTCTTCGTTGACCTTCGCCTTCATCCGGTCGTAACCGGTCTTGACGTCGCCCTGGGCGGCGAAGCCCAGGTTGAAGCCCTTGGAGATGTCCCGCGTACCCAGGTTGGTCGTCATGATGATGACCGTGTTCTTGAAGTCCACGACCCGGCCCTGGGAGTCGGTCAGGCGACCGTCCTCCAGGATCTGGAGAAGGGAATTGAAGATATCCGGGTGCGCCTTCTCGACCTCGTCGAAGAGGACGACGGAGAACGGCTTCCGGCGGACCTTCTCGGTCAGCTGGCCGCCCTCCTCGTAGCCCACGTAGCCGGGGGGCGAACCGAAGAGACGCGAAACCGTGTGCTTCTCGCTGAACTCCGACATGTCGAGGGAGATCAGCGCGTCCTCGTCACCGAAGAGGAATTCGGCGAGCGTCTTGGAGAGCTCGGTCTTACCGACACCGGACGGGCCGGCGAAGATGAACGAGCCACCGGGACGCTTCGGGTCCTTCAGACCCGCACGGGTGCGGCGGATGGCCTGGGAGAGCGCCTTGATGGCGTCCTTCTGGCCGATGACGCGACGGTGGAGCTCGTCCTCCATGCGCAGGAGGCGGGAAGACTCCTCCTCCGTGAGCTTGAAGACGGGAATGCCGGTCGCGGTCGCGAGGACTTCGGCGATGAGCTCGCCGTCGACCTCGGCGACGACGTCCATGTCGCCGGCCTTCCATTCCTTCTCGCGCTTGGCCTTCGCGGCGAGCAGCTGCTTCTCCGAATCACGGAGCGAAGCCGCCTTCTCGAAGTCCTGGGAGTCGATGGCCGACTCCTTGTCGCGGCGCACGCCCGCGATCTTCTCGTCGAACTCGCGGAGGTCCGGCGGCGCGGTCATCCGACGGATGCGCATCCGGGAGCCGGCCTCGTCGATCAGGTCGATCGCCTTGTCCGGCAGGAAGCGGTCCGAGATGTACCGGTCCGCCAGCGTCGCCGCCTGGACGAGGGCCTCGTCCGTGATGGAGACGCGGTGGTGGGCCTCGTAGCGGTCGCGCAGACCCTTGAGGATCTCGATCGTGTGGGGGAGGGAAGGCTCCGCCACCTGGATCGGCTGGAAGCGGCGCTCGAGGGCCGCGTCCTTCTCAAGGTGCTTGCGGTACTCGTCCAGCGTGGTGGCGCCGATGGTCTGGAGCTCACCACGGGCCAGCATGGGCTTCAGGATGCTCGCGGCGTCGATCGCGCCCTCGGCGGCACCCGCACCCACGAGGGTGTGGAGCTCGTCGATGAACAGGATGATGTCGCCGCGGGTGCGGATCTCCTTGAGGACCTTCTTCAGGCGCTCCTCGAAGTCACCGCGGTAGCGGGAACCCGCCACCAGCGCACCCAGGTCCAGGGTGTAGAGGTGCTTGTCCTTGAGGGTCTCGGGCACCTCGCCCTTGACGATCGCCTGGGCCAGGCCCTCGACGACGGCGGTCTTGCCGACGCCGGGCTCGCCGATGAGGACCGGGTTGTTCTTGGTCCGGCGGGACAGCACCTGCATGACCCGCTCGATCTCCTTCTCGCGCCCGATGACCGGGTCGAGCTTGGATTCGCGAGCGGCCTGCGTGAGGTTGCGGCCGAACTGGTCGAGGACGAGCGAGGTCGAGGGGGTTCCCTCGGCCGGGCCGCCTGCCGTGGCCGACTCCTTGCCGCCTCCGGTGTAGCCGGAAAGCAGCTGGATGACCTGCTGCCGGACCCTGTTGAGATCGGCGCCCAGCTTCACGAGGACCTGGGCGGCGACGCCCTCGCCCTCGCGGATCAGGCCGAGCAGGATGTGCTCGGTGCCGATGTAGTTGTGGCCGAGCTGGAGGGCCTCGCGGAGCGAAAGCTCCAGGACCTTCTTCGCCCGCGGGGTGAAGGGGATGTGGCCGGACGGGGCCTGCTGCCCCTGACCGATGATCTCCTCAACCTGCTGGCGAACAGCCTCGAGCGAAATCCCGAGGCTCTCCAGGGCCTTAGCGGCGACACCCTCACCCTCGTGGATCAAGCCCAGGAGGATGTGCTCGGTGCCGATGTAGTTGTGGTTGAGCATCCGGGCTTCTTCCTGAGCCAGGACGACAACCCGCCGCGCGCGGTCGGTGAACCTCTCGAACATCGTTTATCGCTCCTCAGAGCGGTCGGGCAGTTCGGGGTCGGTCCCCGCCCTGTCCTACCGCATGCTAGTCCCGTGAGGCGGGACAGCTCATTCCAACTGCCGACATCCGTCCACGGCTCACCCCCACATCGGTGAGGAAAACCGGCTGTAAGAGCCGACTACTGCTCCAACCCGATCCTGCGAGACGATGTTCCCGCAGGCCAGGCAGATACCCGTCACACGTGTACGCCGATGGCGAACGGAAGCCGCCCAAATCAGCGTGTCGCCCCGATCCACTAGGAATGTCTTACCCGTAAGGACTGACACTCCATGCCGATGGGCGCGGTTCCCTCCGCTACGGGCGAACACGCTTGTGTCCCGAATGTGGGACTCCACTCTGCGGACGTTTACGTTCCGCATTGTTTCCGGCGCGCTGCGTAACCCCGGAGCGTTCCGCGGAGTTGCTCGGGCATGGCCGTCAGCCCGATCAGCTCCGTCGTCGTGCCGCCACCCCGCGTCCCGACCGAGCGGGACGTGTGCGCCCCGTGGTCCCACTGGTACGAGCGCGTCCTCGGCTGGAAGCTCGCCGCCGGGTCTCCCGCACAGCTCGTCACCGGTCTCCGGTTCGACGTGCTGGAGCTACCGGCGGACGCCGGGGCCGAGGTGCTGCGCAGGCCCGTGCCCACCGGTCCGGTGGCGCTGATGGGGCGCAGGATGCGCTTCCTGGTCGCTCCGGGCTCCGCCGAGGAGCTGGAGGGGCTGCTCGACTGGCTGGAGTGGGGCGGGGTGCCCCTCGACCTCACCGCCGTCGGTTCCGGGGGCAGGATCACCGCTCCCGTACCGCCCGGGTGGGCGCAAAGCCCTCGGGGGGCCGCCGTCTGGCTGCGGCCCCCCGAGCTGGGGTGCGAGGCATCGCTGCCGTCCCTGCCCGCTCCCGGGCAGGGCGCCGGTTCCGGACGGAGCGCCGGTCCCGGCCTCGTACTACTGGTGGCCGCGGCGGCGACGGAATGCCACCGCGCCCGCCTGTGGCGGCGTACGCCTCAGCCCCTGGCTTCGTAGGCCTCTCGGATCTCGGCCGGTACGCGGCCGCGATCGTTCACGCTGAGACCCTGGGCCTTGGCCCACGCGCGGATCTCGGCGGTGTCCGGGCTGCCGGAGGAAGCCGCGGCGCGGCCCTTCGTGCGGCCGGCGGACGCGCGCCCGCCGGTGCGGCGGCCGCTCTTGGCGTACGGGTCGAGCAGCCCGCGGAGCTTTTCAGCGTTGGCGGTGGTGAGGTCGATCTCGTAGGTCTTGCCATCCAGAGCGAACGTCACGGTCTCGTCCGCCTCGCCACCGTCGAGGTCGTCGACAAGAAGGACCTGAACCTTCTGTGCCACCGGATTTCCTTTCATCGAAAATGCAGTACGCGGAAAGGAAACCGCTTTTGCCTGGAAAACACAAACCCCCGGTGAGAGGTTCAGGACCTCAACAAGGCGGGAAACGTGCGCGATTCGGACATAGGCCACAGGGCGTCCGGGCCCGGAAAATGCCGCTGTGATCGTTCACAGGTGCAGAAGCATCCGACTGTTGCCCAAGGTGTTCGGCTTCACTCGTTCGAGACCGAGGAACTCGGCGACACCCTCGTCATAGGAACGCAGGAGCTCCATGTAGACATCGGTCTCGACCGGGGTCTCGCCGATCTCGACGAAGCCGTGCTTCGCGAAGAAGTCCACTTCGAAGGTCAGGCAGAATACCCGGCTCACCCCGAGCAGACGGGCCGTCTCCAACAACTTGGCGAGCACCAGATGCCCGACGCCGCCGCCCTTCAACTCGCGGTCGACGGCGAGTGTGCGTACTTCCGCGAGGTCTTCCCACATGACGTGGAGAGCCCCGCACCCCACGACCTGCCCGTCACCGTCGCGTTCCGCGACCCAGAACTCCTGGATGTCCTCGTAAAGGACCACGGGGGCTTTGTCGAGGAGGATCCGCTGCTGCACGTACTGGTCGAGCAGGCGGCGCAGCGCCGGAACATCACGGGTGCGCGCTCGGCGGATGGTCACTGTTTTCACGTCTGCGGCGGAAAGCTCTCCCATACCCGGACGCTATCGCCCCGGCTCGGGTTCCTGTGCGTCGGACTCCCCTTCCGGTTCGGCGGGGGCGGGTGCCGGCTCGGGATCCGCGGGAGTCCCGGCATCGTCGTGCTGAACCACGCGCATGGCATCGCGTAGGGCTTCGCGCTGTTCCTGCGACATCATGCCGAAGAAGGCGACAAGAGCGGCGGCCGGGCTGTCACTGGTGGACCAGGCTTCGTTCATCAGTGCGGCCGAGTAGGCGGCGCGGGTGGAGACCGCCGTATATCTATAGGCGCGGCCTTCGGCTTCCCGGCGGACCCAGCCCTTCTGATGGAGATTGTCCATAACCGTCATGACCGTGGTGTACGCGATGGACCGTTCCTGCTGGAGGTCTTCCAGGACTTCCCGAACGGTGACCGGGCGGTTCCACTGCCACACCCGCGTCATGACTGCGTCTTCGAGTTCTCCCAAGGGGCGAGGCACAACAGCACGATAGTGCGGAATCGACCGAATTGCCCGACCATTCGTCGGGCAACGCGCGGCCAAACCCGTCGGGCGGCCCTCGCCGGGGCGCCCGACGCGGTCGGTCGGGCCGCGGGCGGCCCCGTTACTTCTGCGGCTGCTGGGCGGCCTCGGCGCGGGCGATCACGGCGTCGACGGCGGCGTCTTCCTTGTTCTTGTTGGCACCGCCCTGGCTCTTCACGATCGTCACGACGAGAGCGATGAAGAACGCGGCCATCACGACGGGGGGCACGAGAGCGGATACGTAGTCCATGCCCCCAGCGTAGCCAGTGCCGGGTGCGCAAGGACCTGCCGGGTCGCGGTGTCCGGCACGGCATCCGGCACGGGCGTCGCGGGGCGGATCCGTGACGCCCGTGCCGGACACCGCGAGGCGGACGGCACCTCGACGACAGGCCCTACCCGACGGCGCGGCCGGCAGCCGGGGGCGGGGTGGGCTTGCGGCGCGGCGGGAAGACCTCGCCGGGCGTCGGGACGGGTCGTGCGGGCTGCGCGGGGCGCGGCTCCTCGGGCTTGCGGTCCGGGGTCGGCTTCGGGCCGGGCTGCCCGGGGGGCGGCGAGCCGGCGGAGCGGGGCTCCTCGCGGCCGCCGGCCAGGGCCAGCAGCCGGGTGCGGGGTGCGGGCGCGGCGGCCGACAGGCGGCGGCGCACGGAGCGCTCCGCGACGGTCCGGGCCCGTGCCAGGACCGCGGCGGCGACGGGGTTGCCGCGCAGGGCGCGCAGGGCCGCGAGGTCGTCCGGGACCGGCTCGTACCCGGCGGCCAGGGCGTCCTGGAGCAGCTCCAGGTAGCCGGGGAGGCTGCCGGGGAGGGCGTCCCGGTAGCGGGCCAGATCGGCCAGCAGGAAGGCTCTGAGCCGGCCCGCCTCCGCTACCGCGTCGTCCACCGACGCCGCGAGGCGCAGGCAGTCCTGGACCTCGGCGGCCGTCAGGGGGGCCGAGGAGGGCTGGAGGGCGTGGGCGAGGAGGCGCCTGAGCACGAGCAGCTCGGCGGCGCCGAACGCCATGCCGCCGCGGGATCCGTAGGGCGTGGGCATGCGCCGAAGATACGCGCTAATCGGACAAAATCCCCCCATGGTGGGGAATTTCGGCGCGGCGGGAACCGTGGCCGGACCCTGGCGGGGGCCGCGGCGAGGGCCGCGGCGAGGCTTCGTCGGCGCGCCGGGTTCCGGGCCCGGTCGGCCCTCGAACCGTCCGCCGCCCGCTCCCGGTGCGGGCGGTTTCCGGTCGGCCGTCAGCCGGTCGTCTTCACGGACCGCAGGAAATCGGCCCAGGCGGCGTGGGTGGTGGCCATCACGAGGTGCGCCGGGTCGGCCCGGTCCGCGACCCGTACGAGCCGTCCCGGGGCGGCCGCGACGTAGACGCAGGCGTCCCCGTCGCCGCAGTAGGACGACTTCTGCCAGGCAGGCCGGGCGGCGTTCTCGGTCATGGTGTCTCCTCCGCCGTGGACTAGGTTCGTGTGGTTCTCGACCGGCACGCTATCGCCGGTGGAGTCGCACTCCGGCCATTTCCGTCAAAATCACAGCGCAAAAATTACCAACGCCGTACGCGAGGTCCGCGCCCCGGGTATCCGGGCGGAATGCGGGGGTCGATCCGGGCCGTCATTCCACGGGGAAGGCGTACGCGATCTCGTAGCGGGAGTCCGGGACGACCAGGTCGGCGGTTTCGACGGGGCGGCCCTCGCTGTCGAAGTAGGTGCGCTCGATCTCGGTGATCAACGCGCCGAGGCTGACGCCGAGCAGGTTGGCCCGGTCCTGGTTCGCCCGGGACGGGCGCGGGACCTCCACCACGGAGGTGACGGTGATGCCGATGGACCGCATCCGCGCGACGACGCCCGCACCGCGCAGGTCGCCCACCTCGGGCAGTACGACGGGGGTTCCGGAGGTGATCGCCAACGGCTCCCAGGACTCGGAGAGTTCGGCGGGGCTGCCGTCGGCCATGAACTCGTAGCGGGTCATCACGCACGGGTCGCCCGGCGCGATGGCCAGCCGGGCCGCGATGCGTTCGGGGGCCGGTACCCGCGGGACGGTCCTGGAGTCCCAGGAGGCTGCGATGCCGTGCGCTGCCGCCTCGGTCCGGAAGGCGTTGCCGGCGCCGGGGACCCGTCGGCGGGTGCGGAGCATCCGCATCCGCCGGCGCGGGGTGCGGACGTACGTGCCGGAGCCTGCGCGGCCCTCCAGGAAGCCCTCGATGATCAGCTGTTCCATCGCCCGTTGGGTGACGTTCTGCCCGACGAGGTACTCGCGGGCGAACCGGGCGCGGGAGGGGAGCCGGTCGCCGACCTCCCACTCGCCCGCCTCGATCCGGGACCGGAGCGAGTCGACCACCTGCAAGTACGGTGATTCACGGGGCATTTGGTCACCTCGGGAGCCTGTGCGTCCGACGACGCCGCCCAAGCTAACCCATCAGGTCGAAGCTGACGGATCGACCTGACCGGGGGTGAGGTCGCCGCGGAGGGCCGGCGCGCACGACGGCCCCCGCCCGGGCTGCGGGCGGGGGCCGGTGGGCGGACGCACCACCGTCGGCGTCGAGCGTCGGGCGTCAGGCGAACTTGGGCGCGTTGCGCTCGTACACCAGCCGCAGGCCGATCAGCGTCAGCCACGGCTCGTGGTCGTCGATCGCCGAGGACTCGCCGAGGACGATCGGGGCGAGCCCGCCCGTCGCGATGACGCGCACGTCGTCCGGGTCGCCGCCCGGGCCCGCGAGCTCCTTCGCCATGCGGGCGACGATGCCGTCGACCTGGCCCGCGAACCCGTAGACCACGCCGGCCTGCATGGCCTCGACCGTGGACTTGCCGATGACGTTCCGCGGCCGGGCCAGCTCGATCTTGCGCAGTTGCGCCCCGCGCACGCCGAGCGCCTCCATCGAGATCTCGATGCCCGGGGAGATCACCCCGCCCACGTACTCGCCCTTCGCGGACACCGCGTCGAAGGTGGTGGCCGTACCGAAGTCGACGACGATCGCCGGGCCCCCGTACAGCTCGGCGGCGGCGACCGCGTTCACGATGCGGTCCGCGCCGACCTCCTTCGGGTTGTCCATCAGGATCGGCACGCCCGTCTTCGTGCCGGGCTCCACCAACACCGCCGGGACGTCACCGTAGTAGCGGCGGGTGACCTCGCGCAGCTCGTGCAGGACGGAGGGCACCGTCGCGCAGATCGCGATGCCGTGGATGCCGTCGCCCAGCTCCGTGCCGAGCATCGGGTGCATCCCCATCAGGCCCTGCATCAGGACGGCCAGCTCGTCGGCCGTCCGGCGCGGGTCGGTCGAGATGCGCCAGTGCTCGACGATCTCGTCACCGTCGAACAGGCCCAGGACCGTGTGGGTGTTGCCCACGTCGATGGTGAGGAGCACCGCTTACACCGCCTCGCGCAGGTCGAGCCCGATGTCCAGGATCGGCGAGGAGTGCGTCAGGCCGCCGACCGCCAGGTAGTCCACGCCGGTCTCCGCGTAGCCGCGGGCCGTCTCCAGGGTGAGCCGGCCCGAGGACTCCAGGGTGGCGCGGCCGGCGACGAAGGCGACGGCCTCCTTGGTCTGCTCGACGGTGAAGTTGTCCAGCAGGATCAGGTCGGCGCCCGCGTCCACGACCTCGCGGACCTGGTCCATCGTGTCGGCCTCGACCTCGACCGGCACCTCCGGGAAGGCCTCGCGGACGGCCTTGAAGGCCTGCGCGATGCCGCCCGCGGCGATCACGTGGTTGTCCTTGACGAGCGCCGCGTCCGACAGCGACATGCGGTGGTTGACGCCGCCGCCGCAGCGGACCGCGTACTTCTCCAGGGAGCGCAGGCCGGGCGTGGTCTTGCGGGTGTCGCGGACCTTGGCGTCGGTGCCCTCCAGGACGTCCGCCCAGCGGCGGGTGGCCGTCGCGATGCCCGACAGCCGGCACAGGATGTTCAGTGCGCTGCGCTCGGCGGTCAACAGGTCCCGGGTGCGGGCGCGGACGGACAGCAGGACGTCGCCCTTCGCGACCCGGTCGCCGTCCTCGGCGTGCCGCTCGACCTCGAAGGACTCGGTGCAGACGACGGAGAACACGGCCTCGGCGATGCGCAGTCCCGCCACCACGCCGTCCTCGCGGGCCACGAAGTCGGCGATGGCCTCGGCCTCCTCGGGGACGGTGGCGACGGTGGTGACGTCGACGCCGCCGTCCAGGTCCTCGGACAGCGCCATGTGCGCGATGTCCTCGACCTCGATCGGGTCCAGGCCCGCGTCCTCCAGCAGCTGCGCCAGCGCCGGGTCCAGGCCGGACTCCTCGCCCTCGCCGCAGCCGCAGTCGTCGCCGCAGCCGCCTTCGTTCTGGTCGATCAGGGGAAGTTCGGGGGTGCTCACGTCACTGCTCCATGCTCGGGGGGTTGAGGGGGACGTCCACGGACGGGAAGTCCGCGGAGTCGGTGGGGGTGACGACCAGGGCGCGCTTCTCCGTCGCCGACAGTCGCACCACGAGGTGGCGGCGCCAGTCGGCGTCGTCCCGGTCGGGGTGGTCCTCGCGCCAGTGGCAGCCGCGGGTCTCCGCGCGCCGCTGGGCGGCGGCGACCAGGACGCGGGCCACGCACAGCAGGTTGGTCGCCTCCCAGGTCTCCACCCCCGGTACGGCCGTCTTGCCGTGGCTCTCCAGCTCGCCGAGCGCCCTCGTGTACAGGGTCTCCAGGGCCTCGGCGGCCTCGGCCAGCGAGGAGGCGGAGCGGAGCACGCCCGCGCCCTCCGTCATGATCCGCTGGACCTCGTGGCGGGCCTCGGCCGGCTGGAGGGGGCCGGTGGCGGGTGCCGGGGTCTCCGGGCGGCTGCCGGAGGGCGTGCGGGCGACGATGTCGTCGGCGATCCGCTCGGCGAAGACCAGGCCCTCCAGGAGGGAGTTCGAGGCCAGCCGGTTCGCGCCGTGCACGCCCGTGCAGGCCACCTCGCCGCACGCGTACAGGCCGGGGACCGTGGTGCGGCCCTGGAGGTCCGTACGGACGCCGCCGGAGGCGTAGTGCGCGGCCGGCGCGACCGGGATCGGCTCCGTCACCGGGTCGATGCCGTGGGACCGGCAGGCCGCCAGGATCGTCGGGAAGCGCTGCTCCCACATCTCCGCGCCGAAGTGCCGGGCGTCGAGGTACATGTGCTGGGCGCCCTGCTCCTGCATGCGGCGCATGATGCCCTTGGCGACGATGTCGCGCGGGGCCAGCTCGGCCAGCTCGTGCTGCCCGGTCATGAAGCGGACCCCGTCGGCGTCGACGAGGTGGGCGCCCTCGCCGCGGACCGCCTCCGACACCAGGGGCTGCTGGCCTTCGGCGTCCGCGCCGAGGAACAGCACGGTCGGGTGGAACTGCACGAATTCGAGGTCGGAGACCTCGGCTCCCGCGCGCAGGGCGAGGGCGACGCCGTCGCCCGTGGAGACCGAGGGGTTGGTCGTCGCGGAGAAGACCTGGCCCATGCCGCCGGTCGCGAGGATCACGGCCGGGGCGTGGACGGCGCCGACGCCGTCGTGCTGGCCCTCGCCCATCACGTGCAGGGTGACGCCGGCCGTACGGCCGGCGGCGTCCTGGAGGAGGTCCAGGACGAGCGCGTTCTCCACCGTCTCGATGCCGGCCGCGTGGACCGCCTCGACCAGGGCCCGGGAGATCTCGGCGCCGGTGGCGTCGCCGCCCGCGTGCGCGATCCGGCGCCGGTGGTGGCCGCCCTCGCGGGTCAGCTCTATCTCGCCGGTCTCCGCGGAGGTGTCGAAGACGGCGCCGGTCGCGATGAGCCGGCGCACCGCGTCCGGTCCCTCGGTGACGAGGAGCCGGACGGCCGCCTCGTCGCACAGGCCCGCGCCCGCGACGAGCGTGTCGTCCAGGTGCTGCTCGGGGGTGTCGCCGTCGCCGAGCGCCGCGGCGATGCCGCCCTGCGCCCAGCGGGTGGAGCCGTCGTCGAGCCGTGCCTTGGTGACCACGACCGTACGGCGGCCCGCGGCGGCGCAGCGCAGCGCCGCGGTCAGTCCCGCGACGCCGGATCCGACGACCACGACGTCCGCTTCGACGGCCCAGCCGGGCGCCGGGGCGTGCAGCCGTATGCCGGTTCCCTTGCCGCTGTCGGGCGCGGTGCCTCTGCCTGTGGTGCTCACGCGTGTGCTCCGAATTCCAATGGGATGTTGTCGATCAGCCGGGTCGTGCCGACCTTCGCCGCGACGGCCAGTACGGCCCGTCCGGTGAAGCCGTGGCCGACGTCGGCGAAGTCCCGGGGGTCGACCAGCGCCAGGTAGTCCAGCACCAGCGGCGGCTCGTGACGGCCCGCCTCCTCCAGGACGTGGCGGGCTGCGGCCCGTACGGCGTCCGGCAGCCCGGAACCCGCCGCCGACACGGCGTGCGCGTCGGCGGAGGCCCGGATCTCGCCGAGCCGGGCCAGGGCCGTCGCCCGCTCGTCGCTCGCGGGGGCGGCCTCGGCGCGGGCGCGCAGCGCGGCCTGGGCGGCGAGCCGGTCGCGGCCGGCGAACAGGGCCCGGGACAGGGCCAGGGCCGTGCGCCGCTCCTCGGCGGAGAGGTAGCGGTTGCGGGACGACAGCGCGAGGCCGTCGTCCTCGCGGACGGTCGGTACGCCGGCCACCTCGACGGGGAAGTTCAGGTCGGTCACCATGCGCCGGATCAGGGCCAGTTGCTGGGCGTCCTTCTGGCCGAAGAGGGCCAGGTCGGGGCGGGTGAGGTGGAGCAGCTTCGCGACGACGGTGAGCATGCCGTCGAAGTGGCCGGGGCGGGTGGCCCCTTCGAGGCGTTCGCCCATGGGCCCGGCCGCCACCCGTACCTGTGGGGCGCCGCCCGGGTAGACCTCGTCGACGGAGGGCGCGAAGACGGCGTCGGCGCCGGCCTCCCCGCAGATCGCGAGGTCGGCGTCGAGGGTGCGGGGGTAGCGGTCGAGGTCCTCGTTCGCGCCGAACTGGAGCGGGTTCACGAAGACGGTCACCACGACCTGGCCCCGCGGTCCCGCTTCCTCGCGGGCGGTGCGGATCAAGGTGGCGTGGCCCTCGTGGAGGGCGCCCATGGTCATCACGACGGCGCGGCGGCCGTTCCGGGGGAGCTTTTCGAGCTCTTCGGCGGTGTTCAGCAGCAGTGGGCCGGTCATCGCTCGTCACCCTCCGGTTCGGCGGTGTCCTCGGCGCCGGTGTCCGCGAGGACGCCCAGCAGGTCCTCGGCGAGTTCGGGCTTGAGCAGGCCGTGCGCGAGGGCCCGGTCCGCGGTGGTGCGGGCCATCGCCAGGTATCCGGGGACGGTGGCCGGGGCGTGCTTGCGCAGTTCCGACACGTGCGCGGCGACGGTACCGGCGTCACCGCGGGCGACGGGCCCGGTGAGGGCGGCGTCGCCGGAGCGCAGCGCGTTGTCGAGGGCCGCGCCGAGCAGCGGGCCGAGCATCCGGTCGGGGTGTTCGACGCCCGCCCTGGCCAGCAGCTCCATCGACTGCGCGACGAGGGTGACCAGGTGGTTCGCGCCGAGGGCGAGAGCGGCGTGGTAGAGCGGACGGTCGCCCTCCGCGATCCACTCGGGTTCCCCGCCCATCTCGATGACCAGGGCCTCCGCGGCGAGCCGCAGCTCGTCGGGGGCGGTCACGCCGAAGGAGCAGCCCGCCAGGCGTTGCACGTCGACCTCGGTGCCGGTGAACGTCATCGCGGGGTGCAGGGCCAGCGGGAGGGCGCCCGCCCGGCGGGCCGGGTCCAGCACGGAGGTTCCGTACCGGCCGGAGGTGTGCACGAGGAGCTGGCCGGGCCGGACGGCCCCGGTCTCGGCGAGTCCCTCGACGAGGCCCGGCAGGGTGTCGTCGGGGACGGTCAGCAGGACCAGGTCGGCCCGCTCCAGCACCTGGGCGGGTGGCACGACCGGTACGTCGGGCAGCATCCGTTCCGCGCGGCGCACGGAGGCGTCCGAGACGGCGGACACGGCGACGGGCCGGTGTCCGGCCTGCTGGAGGGCCCGGGCCAGGGCGGGGCCGACGCGACCGGCGCCGACAACGCCGACGGCGAGCCGGGCGGGGCGGTCGGACGGATCCCGGGGCTCCGTCTGATGGGGTGCGTTCACGCGGGGAATGCCTTCCGTTCCAGTCCGCGGGGGGTACCGGACGATACGCCGCCATGCTAGCCCCTGGGGGGCGGGGCCGATCGGCGGCGATCGGCGATGATCAGGGGCATGACTGACGACGCGGAACGCGGGAAGCGGCTGGTGGCGGCCTGGCGCGGGGCCGATCGGGTCCTCTCGCACAGCCTGCTGGAACCCACGGTCGGCGAGCTGCTCGCGGGGCTCGCCGAGGCCCCCTACGACATGGACGCACCGGCCGACCTGTACGGCGACGGCGTCGTCGGCGACCTGGAGCGCCGGGTCGCCGAACTGCTGGGCACCGAGGACGCCGCGTTCTTCCCGTCCGGGACGATGGCCCAGCAGGTCGCGCTGCGGTGCTGGGCGGGGCGCACCGGGAGCCCGGTCGTGGCGCTGCACCCCATGAGCCATCCGGAGCGTTGGGAGGGCGGCGCCCTGTCCGTCGTTTCCGGGTTGCGCACGGTCCACCCGGTGGCGGAGGCCCGTCAGCCGACCGCCGCCGAGGTCCGGGACCACCCGGAGTCCTTCGGGACCCTGATGCTGGAGCTGCCGCTGCGCGACGCGGGGTTCCTGCTGCCCACGTGGGAGGAGCTGACGGAGCTGGTCGAGGCGGCCCGGGAGCGGGACGCGGTCGTCCACCTGGACGGGGCCCGGCTGTGGGAGACCACCGTCCACTTCGGCCGCCCGTTGTCGGAGATCGCGGGGCTCGCCGACTCCGTGTACGTCTCCTTCTACAAGTCCCTGGGCGGCCTGAGCGGCGCCGCCCTGGCCGGCTCGCGGTCGTTCGTCGAGGAGACCCGGGTGTGGCGCCACCGGTACGGGGGCCAGATCTTCCGCCAGTTCCCGCAGGCCCTGTCCGCGCTGGCCGGCCTGGCCGGGGAGCTGCCCCGCCTGCCCTCCTACGTCGCGGCGGCCCGGACGGTCGCCGAGGCGCTGCGGGAGGGCTTCGAGGAGGCCGGGCTGCCCTGGTTCCGGGTCCATCCGCAGGTGCCGCACACCCACCAGTTCCAGGTGTGGCTGCCCCATGAGGCGGACCGCCTCACGGAGGCGGGCCTGCGCCTCGCGGAGGAGACGGGCACGGTCCTGTTCCGTCGGTGGTCGCCCGACGGGCCCCCGGGCCTCGCGATGACGGAGCTGGAGGTGACCGCCCCGGGCCTGGCCTGGACCCCGCACGACGTCCGGGACGCGGTGCGGGGTTTCCTGGCGCGGCTGGAGGCGTAGGCCGTCCCCTCCGGATCCTGCCGGGGCGGTCCCCTCAGCAGGCCCTGCGGCGCAGCGGGAGCAGGCGGCGCAGCCTGGTGCGCCAGCGGTGGGTCGCGGGGCGGCCGGCGAGGACGGAGCGGAACTGGGCCTCGGTGTGCAGGGCGCGCAGCGCGGCGACGTCGTCGCGGCCCGGGGGCGGAGGCATCGGCGTGCGGTGTTGGGAGGCCCGGTAGGTGTCGATGAGGTACTGCTCGATGGCGGTCATGCATCCACCCTCACCCCGTCGGCCGCAGCCCGCCCCTCAATTGACGTTCCGCGTCAATCGATGCCCCCGACCTGCGACGGAGCCCTCGTGCGGGTCGCCCGGACGGCGGCGTCGCGCAGCGCACCCCGGGCCGCGGCGGCCGGGTGGGCCGGGCAAGAATGGGGCGATGAGCGTCACCATCGACATCGCCGGACTCCCCGCGGAGCGGATCGGCTTCGCGCCGTCCCCGCTCGCCGAGCTCTGCATGGCCCTGCACGCGCTCTCGCAGCCCGCACACCACCCGGGGCTGAACTCCTGGACGGCCGCCACGACCGCTTCCCTCGACTCGTGCCTGGCGGACCGGCTGCTGGACGCCGACTTCATGTGGCGCAGTTCGTTCTCCGACATCTTCATGGCCTTCGCGGGCGTGCCCGGTGCGGGCCTGCCGGCGGCGACGCTGGCCGAGGAGCTCGACGTCCTCGACCGGATGGACGACGAGCGGTTCGTGATGGCCGCCCTGGAGCACTGCTGGCTGGCCCTCTACAACGAGGGCGGCGGCCCCTCCCCCCTGCACGATCCGGCGGCCCGGGCGAAGGCCCTGGACACGGCGGCGGCGCGCGGGCCCCGGCAGTTGGCGTTCTCGCTGCGGCTGCTGGACGACACGGCGTCCGTACGGGTCTGGTTGCGCAGGCTGTTGGAGGACTGCGACGAGGCGTTCTTCGCGGAGACCTGGCGGCGGGTCGGGCCCCGGCAGAGCGCGGACGCCCGGCACAAGGCGGAGGTGCTGCGCCGCAAGGGCCTGCCGGCGGCACTGCGGGAGGTGTCGCCGGCGCTGAGCGTCGACCGGGAGCAGCGGACGATATCCGTCGACAAGATGGTGCACGGGCAGGCCACCGCCACGGATCCGCGGCTCGGGGCCGGGCTGGTCTTCGTACCGACCGATTTCGGGTGGCCGCACCTGCTGGTGCTGCACGCGCCGGGCTGGCGTCCGGTGGTGCACTACCCGCTGGAATCGCCGGAACTGGCGTCCGCGTCGGGTTCGGTGGAGCTGCTCCAGCGGCGGATGGAGGCGCTGGCCCATCCGATGCGGATGCGGTTGTGCCGCAGTTTGGCGCGGGCCCCGTACACGACGAGCGAGTTGGCGACGGTGTACGGGATATCGGCGCCGGAGGTGTCCCGGCACCTGACGGTCCTGAAGAAGGCCGGATTGTTGCGTACGTGGCGCCAAGGCCGCTATGTCCAGCATCAGTTGGATCTGTCCGTGGTCGCGCGGATAGGCTCCGATTTCATCGAGGGCATTCTTCGCTGACCTTTTTCCGGACGCCGGCCTGATTTGTTCGGCGGAGACTCACCGATATACGGATTTCACAAACCGGAAGCAGTGAAAACTCTGGCGAGAGACGCTCGTTGGTGCCTAACGTGCGTCCACCACTCCCCCACGCACCGTGCGATGCGCACCTGCTGTGAAAGGACTTTCATGCCCTCTCGCCGTATAGCCGCAGCCACCGCCGCACTGGCGGCCGCGGCCCTCGTCTCCCCGCTCCTGCTCGCCGGACCCGCCGGGGCCACCGGCAGCCCGCAGAGCGATGCCGCCCGGGGTGACGCGCTGGCCAAGAAGCTGGTCCAGGAGGCGACCGGGAAAGGCGCCAACAGCCACCTGAAGGTCTTCCAGTCGCTCGCCGACTACAACAACGGCAATCGGGTCGCGGGTTCCAAGGGACACGTGCAGTCGGCGCAGTACATCGAGGCCGTGCTGAAGGCCGCCGGTTACAAGGTCACGAAGAACGAATTCAACTTCGTCTACGTCGAGGCCATCGCCGAGAAGCTCGCGGTGAACGGCGACAACGGGCGCGATATCCCGATCCACTTGATGACGTACACGGCGAGCGGCCCGGAGGAGGGCGTGACCGCGCAGGTCTCGGTCGTCCCGGTGGACGCCGACGGCACGAACGGTTGCGAGCCCGGCGACTTCGCGGCGGGTGCCTTCACGGGGAAGATCGCCCTCGTCCAGCGCGGCGGCTGCACCTTCGCGGTGAAGCAGGCGAACGCGGCGGCGGCGGGCGCGGTCGGCACGATCATCTACAACAACACCGACGGCGCCCTGAACGGCACCCTCGGCGACGCGAACGCGGGCAAGGTCCCCACCGGCGGCATCACGAAGGCGGACGGCGAGAAGCTGGCCGCCGAGGCGGCGGCCGGCCCGGTCGAGGTGACCCTCGACATCCGCGAGCTGCGCGAGAACCGCAAGACGTACAACGTGATCGCCGAGACGAAGGGCGGCGACGAGAACAACACCGTCTTCCTCGGCGCGCACCTGGACTCGGTCGCGGCCGGTCCCGGCATCAACGACAACGGCTCCGGCTCGGCCGGCATCCTCCAGGTCGCGCAGCGCCTGGCGAGCCAGCAGACGAAGATCAAGAACAAGGTCAAGTTCGGCTGGTGGTCGGCGGAGGAGTACGGCCTGCTCGGTTCCGAGGCGTACGTCGCCTCCCTGACCGAGGAGCAGAAGAAGCAGATCAAGCTGTACCTGAACTTCGACATGATCGGCTCGCCGAACGCCGCCTACTTCGTCTACGACGGCGACGACTCGGACGCGACGGGCGCGGGCCCCGGCCCGGAGGGTTCGGCGCAGCTGGAGAAGGGGATCACCGACTTCCTCGACTCCAAGAACATCCCGCACGAGGGCACCGACTTCTCGGGCCGTTCGGACTACGGCCCGTTCATCGAGGTCGGCATCCCGTCGGGCGGTACGTTCACCGGCGCCGAGGGCATCAAGTCGCCGGAGCAGGCCGCGAAGTTCGGCGGTCAGGCCGGTGTCGCCTACGACGTGAACTACCACGGCAAGGGTGACGACATCACGAACATCGACCAGAAGGCGCTCGACATCAACGTCGACGTCATCGCGAACGCGGTCGGCCACTACGCCCACGACCTGGCCCCGCTGTCGCAGCCGGTCGTCTCGCAGCCGACCACCCCGGGCACGGGCAGCGGCGGCGGCCTGCACGACGGCCACGGTCACGAGGTCACCAAGTAACGACGAGGTCGCCGAGCGACCGGGGGCCGGGATTCCCGTCAGGGGGTCCCGGCCCCTCCCGCGTCCCCGGTCCCTGCGGCTGCCGCTCCCCCGTGCCCGGTCCCTGCCCCTCCCCCGGTCCCTGCCCCTTCCCCGGTCCCGGCGGCGAGCCCGCCGCCGCCCGGCCAGGCCCGGACGCCGACCGGCTGGACCAGCCAGCCGAAGTCGCCGAGGCCCCCGCGCGCGGTGAGCTCCGCCGCCTCGCCCGCCGCCGACAGGGCGCGGACGTACCCCGCCGGGTCGGTGGAGGCCAGGGCCAGCGGGGGCCGGCCGCCCGAGACGCCGAGGGCGGTCAGGGCCTCGCGCTGGGTGAGCAGGGTCGCGCCCGGCCCCGCGCAGGCGTCGAGCGCGACGTGCGCGGTGACGTCGCAGCTCCCGTCCGGGACGGGGGCCACCTCCCGGCCCGCCCGGAAGCCGGTCAGGGTGCCGTACGGGGGCCGGGCCTCCCGGGTGTGGCAGTAGTCGACGGCCACCGCCAGGCCCCGGTCCAGGGTGGCGACGGCCGCCGCCCAGGCCTCGTCCCGGGGTCGGCCGATCTCGGCCCGCCCCGTCCGCAGGCCGTCCGGCCACCACCGCTCCAGCCAGGCCCGGTCGGCCGCGTCCGGGGGACCGCCGGGACTCTCCGTACCGTCGGCGGCCACCAGGACGTACCGGCCGTCCTCGACGACGTCCAGCGGCACGTTGTCCAGCCATTCGTTCGCGAAGAGCAGCCCGGTCGTCCCCCGGGGCGGCTCGGCCACCCACCGGATCCGCGGGTCCGGCCCGCCGGGGGCCTCCGCGTCGGGCGCCTGCGCGCGTTCGACGGCGTACGGGCGCACCCGTGCGGCCGTACCGGCCGGCAGGGCCGCGAGGACGCCGGTCAGCAGCTCGCCACGGCCCGCCCCCACGTCCACCAGGTCGAGCCGCGCGGGGTGGCCGAGCTCGGCGTCCACGGCGCCCAGCAGCCCGGCCACGGCCCGCGCGTACAGCGGGGAGGCGTGCACGGAGGTGCGGAAGTGCCCGGCGGGGCCGGGGCCCGGGCGTACGTAGAACCCGCCGGGGCCGTACAGCGCGGCCTCGGCCGCCGGCCGCCAGCGGACCGGCCCGCGGGTGTCGTCCTGAGCGCTCATCACACGAAGGTTAGGCTCACCCTCCACCTTGCGGAGTACGCCCCCGTCACAGGGATCGCTCCTGTGGTTGACTTCAGCACCTATCTCCGTTCCCTACTCTGGGTGACGTGCAGCGCCTCTACGATTTCATCCGCAGACACCCGACGGGCGTCGACAGCTTCTGGGCTGTCCTCTTCTTCGGGATCTCGATGATCGCCGTGGTCGGGAACCCCCAGGCGAGCACGGCGCTGCGGCTGGCCACCGTGCCCGTCGTGGTCGCGCTGACGGCCGCCCTGGCCCTGCGCCGCAGGTGGACGCAGGGCATGTTCTGGACGACGGTCGGCGCGGGCGTCTGGCAGCTGGCCTTCGGCATCGAGGCGCAGATCTTCGACGTCGCCATGCTGGTCGTGCTGTTCACCGTCGCCGCCGGGGACGTCCCGCGCTGGGTGTCCCGCGCCGCCCTGGGCGTCGGGCTGCTGGCGTCACCCGTGTACTTCCTGCGCTTCGGCGTGGACAAGGGCCTGAGCTTCACCCAGAGCGTCACCTTCGCGCTGATGGTGATCGTCCCGTTCGCCCTGGCCTGGGTCACGGGCGACTCGCTGCGCACCCGCCGGGCCTATTACGCCCAGCTCGTGGAGCGCAACCAGCGGCTGGAGAAGGAGCGCGAGGCGCAGGCGAAGGTGGCGGTGGCCGCCGAGCGGGCCCGCATCGCCCGCGAGCTGCACGACGTCGTCGCGCACAACGTGTCGGTGATGGTGGTCCAGGCCGACGGCGCCGCGTACGTCATGGACGTGGCCCCGGAACAGGCCAAGGAAGCCCTCCAGACGATCTCCGGGACCGGGCGTCAGGCCCTCGCCGAGATGCGCCGCCTGCTGGGCGTGCTGCGCACCGGCGAGCCGCAGGACTCCGAGGACTACGTGCCCCAGCCGGACGTCGAGCAGATCGAGGTCCTGGTCGAGCAGGTGCGGGCGTCCGGCCTCACGGTGGACTTCGTCGTCGAGGGGACACCGCGCAAGCTGCCGAGCGGCGTCGAGCTGACCGCGTACCGGATCGTGCAGGAGGCGCTGACGAACACGCGCAAGCACGGTGGCCCCGAGGCGGGGGCGAGCGTGCGGCTGGTCTACTTCGACGACGGGCTGGGCCTCCTCGTCGAGGACGACGGCCGGGGCGCGACACACGAGTTGTACGAGGACGGCGGCGCGGACGGCGCCGGACACGGTCTGATCGGCATGCGGGAGCGCATCGGTATGGTCGGGGGAACCCTGGACGCGGGACCGCGGCCCGGCGGTGGCTTCCGCATCAGTGCTTTGCTCCCGCTCAAGAAGAGGTAGAGGTATTCACCGATGTCCATCCGAGTGATGCTGGTCGACGACCAGGTGCTGCTGCGCACCGGCTTCCGGATGGTGCTCGCCGCCCAGCCGGACATGGAGGTCGTCGCCGAGGCGGGGGACGGCCTGGAGGCGCTGGAGGTGCTGCGGGCCACGAAGGTCGACGTGGTGCTGATGGACGTCCGCATGCCGAGGCTCGACGGGGTCGAGGCGACGCGACGGATCTGCGAGCCGGAGGAACACCCGAAGGTCATCATCCTGACCACCTTCGACCTGGACGAGTACGCCTTCTCCGGGCTGAAGGCGGGGGCGAGCGGGTTCATGCTGAAGGACGTCCCGCCCGCGGAGCTGCTGGCCGCGATCCGCTCCGTGCACAGCGGGGACGCGGTCGTGGCCCCGTCGACGACCCGTCGGCTGCTGGACCGCTTCGCCCCGATGCTGCCGACGACGACGAACGAGCCGAAGAACAAGGACGTCGAGCGGCTGACCGAGCGCGAGCGCGAGGTCATGCTGCTGGTCGCCCAGGGCCTGTCGAACGGCGAGATCGCCGCCCGGCTGGTCCTCTCGGAGGCCACGGTCAAGACCCACGTGGGCCGCATCCTCACGAAGCTGAGCCTGCGCGACCGCGTACAGGTCGTGGTCCTGGCGTACGAGACGGGCCTGGTCCGCGCGGGCGGCCTGTAACCGGCCGGCTCCGGCCACTACCCGGCGGTGGGGACCGAGGTGCGCAGGTGGGCCAGCAGGATGCCCAGGGTGTCCCAGCCGGCCGGGTCGGTGCCGTCGCCGAGCGGGTAGTGCAACCCGGGCCGGCGGGCCGGACCGACCTGCGCGGGCTTCAGGGGCAGCGGGGGTCGCCGGGCGAAGGTCAGGCCGATCCCGGCGACTCCGCCGCCGCGTGCTCCTGCCCGATGAGCCGGGCGGCCTCCAGCTCATCGACCGTGACGAGCCCGGCGCCCCGCACCGCCTCGTCCGAGGCGGGAATCAGATCCGTCGGCTCCCAGCGGAGAGCGCGCCCGAGGGACTGGTCCGTCGGCCCGTCCCGCCGTACGCACCGCCGCAGCAGCGGCCTCCGGCCGTCCGCCGAGGTGTAGTACGTGACCCGTCCGTCCACGTCGAGCGCGTCGAGGACGATGTCGCTCAGGTCGGTCACGGGCGGGTTGCCCGCGCAGGCCTCCAGCGGGCCGGGGCGGATCAGCGCACCCGTCAGGTCGATGAAGCCGGCATCGTCCCGGGCGAACTCGCCGCCCCGCTCCCAGAACAGGAGCAACGGCTCGTAGAGGTCGGGAAGGCCGGCGAAGGCCTCCGGCTTCCGCCCCCGGAGTTCCGCCAGCCGCACCGCCCCCGAACAGGTGCTGCGCACCTCACCATCGGACGGACGGCGCAGCAATTCCGCGAGCTCCTCGGTCACGCCGGGGGAGAGCCGGAAGTCGGGATCCACGTACGGGGTGACATCGGAGAGCAGCCAACTGCCCCGGCCGCCGTGGGCCCGGGACCACACGGCCGCCCGCCGCAGGTATTCACGGAACAGCACGCGCCGCGACCCGACGTGGCCGAACGCGAAGTCCCACTCGCCCGCCCACTCCACCGCCCGCAGACGATCCAGCACGGCGCGAGCCGCTCGGTCGGTCACTCGAACCCCATTCCCTTCACGGCATCGGCGCTCCTACTCGGGCTCCACCAGTGTCGGCGCCTCGAACGCGCCCGCTTCGGCCGCCGAACTCGCCTCGGGCCGCCCACCGCGGCCAGGACCTCGTAGGCTGCCTCGCCGTCGCGGCCCCGCCCACCGGGCAACAGGCGTACGGGCCATCAGGGCATTGCCCCCGCCCCGTACGTCACGGCTTCGACGACGGATGCTCCTGCCGCGCCGGCTGTCCCAGCTTCCAGAACTCGTCCACGTCGGCCGCCCGGTCCGCCTCGGGCCGCCCGGCTACAGGATCGGCGGGAAGCCGTCCGAGTTCGACGAGCGCGGCAGCCGGGGACAGCCCCCGGTCGTAGGCCGCCTGCAGCCGGTCCAGCCAGACCAGCCCGGCCCGGTAGGCGTCCAGGTCCGCCGCGTCACGCGGCTCGAAGCTCGCGGCCGCCTCGGCATCCGAGGCCCACGGATACCCCAGCACCTGCTCGGACCCTGCGACCGGAACGTACCGAACGGCCCCGGACGCCTGCCGTCCGTAGCCGGCCGTGAACTTCGGGGTCTGATTGAAGATTCCGTTCCGGTAGGGGATCTCGAAGCTCCCCCACACGTCGGAGGCGGAGCCGTCGTCTTCGTAGTGGTTCTCGACCCCCGATTCGGTCGGAACCGCGAACCAGGTGGCGTCGTCGGGGTCGATCTCGACATCGAGTGCCTCCGCGATCCCTGCGAGGGCGGACGCCAGGCGCGGCCGGTTCGCGGCGAACACCGCCTCCTGCGCGCGACCCCGCAGATCGAACGGCATCCACGCGTCGCAGAAGGTGGTCAGCGCCAGGTGGAAGTAGCCCTCGGACACCTCCGCGCTGAGCGCGAAGAGGCCTTCGACCGCCTCGGCGCCGGTCCCGGTCTCCACGATGCCGTCGCACCGGGCGTACAGATCCACGCCCCCGATCTCACCGGGCGCGATGCCTTGCCGGATCCGCTCCACCAGCGCCTCGGCCGGCGGCGAGTCCTCCGCGGTATCCGCAGCCGCCTTGCCCAGAGGAAGATCCGCTCGGAACAGGATGCTCCGGCGGCCCATCTCGGGAACCTCCACGGTCACGCGCCCGCCGTGCGGCGTCGCGAGCCGGTGCCGGTCCAGGACTTCGAGCGTCAGGAGGAACCGGTGTACGGCCTCGCGGACCAGATCGGTGTCATGGCCGAATTCCCCCCACGACCACCGCGCGACGGGTGTGCCGGCGATCAGGGGAGCACCCTGACCTTCGCGCCCCGATGGTTGAGCCATGCCTCCAGTTCGCCGCCGGCCAACTGCCGCCGCTCATCCGCCTCCATGACGACCGCCGGCCCGAAGATCGCCCCCGAAAGGCCCCGGACCACCGTCCGGTCGTCGAGAACCACCTGAAGGAACGTGTGCGAAACCGAGGCGTCGGACAGGTCGGCACCCCGCAGGTCCACGTCGTCCAACGATGCGGAATCGAGTACGGCCCGAACGAAGGAAGCGCCCCGGGCATCCACGGAGTACACGTCCGCACTCCCCAGGTCCGCCCCGTCGAGCACCGCACCGCGCAACGACGCCCCGTCCAGCACGGCCTTCACCAAAGACGCCCCCGAGAGATCCGCACCATCGAGAACCGCACCCTCAAGATGTGCCCGATAAAGATCCGCACCAGCCAGTCGGGCCCCCCGGAAAATTGCCTCCGTCAGGAGTCCGTCCGCCAGGTCCGCCCGCGACAGATCGACGAGCGACAGGTCCAACCCCGCGGCATCAAGCACCGCGACATCATCATCGACCCAACCTCTCAGCACAGTTGTGGCCTCCTCGTCGGCAGGCCATGCTGCCACGGCACGGCGGGGATCACGGGTACCAGACAACTCGATCACTCCACCCATGTCGATCGACGATCGCCATCAGGTCGTCGATCGCCGCCTTACCGGGCGAATGAAGGTCACCAAGGTGTTCGTCCAGTGCCGCCCGCTCATCCACGGAGAGCTCACGCGAGGGAACATTCGTGCCCTCTCCGCTGTGGGACGGGACAGCGTCGCCCTGGTGTGGAACACCCGGCCCGTCGCCGTGGCCCGAGCCCGGAGACGGAGTGTCGTCGTGACCGCCCGTACCCGGCCCGTCGCCGTGGCCGGCGCCGCCCGTGGGGGTGGTGTCGCCGTGGCCGGCGCCGCCCGTCGGGGTGGTGTCCGTGTGGCCGCCCGTCGGGGTGGTGGGGTCGGTGTGGCTGTTGTGGGCCGTGTTGTCCGCGACGCCGCCCGGGGTGTGGCTCGTGACGCCGCCCGGGGTGTGGGCACCCACGCCGACCGGGACCTCCTGGCGTACCGGAACCTCGGCCAAGGGATGGTCGGGGCCCTTGGGGACCGAGGTGAGGTCCTGCTTCGGGACGCCCTTGTGGTCCAGGAGCTGGTGGGTGGTCCTGTCGTAGTACTGCGGGCGTCCCAGCGGATCGTCGAGGAGACGGACCGTGTCGTCCGGGTGCGGGAAGGTGACGCCCCCCGGGGCCTCGGCCTTGGGGAGGTCCTTCCACACCACGTCATCGACCTTCGGGAACGCCCCGTCCATCTTGCCGAAGTTCGCGAACAGATCGCCGACCTTCAACTTCGCCAACGAGCCGGCCTTACCGATGTACGTGATCGGGTCGATCAGCCGACCGGCCTTGCCCGCCGCGGAGATCACCTTCGCGACACTGCCCGTCTTCGCCACCGCACCCGCGCCGCCCGTGAACACCGTCGTCAGCACGTTGAACGTGACCGCACCCGCCGCACGAGCCGGGTTCTTGCCCCACTCGTCCCACGCGACCAACGCCTTGCCGTTCTCCTTCATCGCCGTCCGCGAATCCCTGAGCCAACCCGGCAGATCCTGCGCGTTGTTGAGGTCCTCCCCCTTGTACCCGTACATTTTCGCGCCATGACTACCGTCATCCGTCGTCAACGGCGGCGCACAGTACAACGCACGGATCTTGTTCGCACACGTCCGCTCCGCCGCCCAGAACGCCGACACCGCCGCGTTGACATCGTGGATCAGATCATTGTTCTCATCGATCCTGTCCCCGTCGTCCTTCCAGTGCTCATCCCCGGCGATCCTCCCCGTGAAGGTCGTCGCCTTCGCCTGGAGCTCCTTCAACCGCGCCACGATCGGCCGCGCCTCGGTGACGTACTCGCCCAACGCCTTCGCCGCCGACTCCAACCGATCGGCGAAGAAATCACTGTCCGTCTTCACCGGCTTCGTCGTCGCGAACAGCTGCGCCGCCTCCGGCGCCGTATAGAACGCCGACAAACCCTGGAACTCGGCATCCACGTTCGACCCGGCATCACGGAACGTCCCCGCCGCCGAATCCAACTTCGCCCGGTCCGACTCCAACGCCGCCAGGTCACCCGTGAACTGCGGGATCGTGCACGGATTGATCGGTACGTGATCCGTCACTTCTGACCCGCCCCCGACAGGTCGATCTTCGGCTCCTTCAGCGCCTCTCGCTGGGCGTTGGCCGCCTGCTCCAGGTTGCCCCGGACGTACGCCGTCGTCGCCGCGATGGCCCCGTTGACGGAAGCCGACGTACGGGCTCCGATGAACTTGAGGCGCTGGTCGTGGGCGTCCATGAGGCCGCCCAGCGCGGCGGCGATCACACCCATGCCGCCGCCCTCGCCGGCCGTGGACCCGCCGCCCGAAATGGTCCCCGCGTGCTTCGCCGCGTCCGGCAGCGCCGTCTGCAGCGACTTGCCGGCCGTCTGGAAGCCGCCTGCGGCCGTGACCGTCTTGTTCACGACCCCTTGTACGCCGGACGGTTTGATGTCCCAGTCCATGGCCTACCCCCGTTCTCCCGAATTCCCCACGTCAGCCGCAACCGTCCGAGCGAGCGGCTAGCCGATCCCGTCCACGGCCGCCTTGGCCTTCTGCAGCGTCGCCTGCGCCGTCGCGTCGTTCTGCTCCAGCGTGGTGCGCACGAGGCGGATGATGTTGCGCACCTCGTTCGCGGCCTTGTTCCAGCGGGCTTCCTTGCCGTGGTACTCGTCGGAGACACCGTCGGCCGTGAACTCGGCCATCGCCGCCTTCACCGCCGTCTCGCGGTCGCCGAGCACCCGCTCCAGCCGGCCGATGATCCCGGCCAGACCGCCCTGCACCTCCACGGAGGCGCCGGTGTCGTAGGAAGTGCGGTCCTGGTTCTGTCCCATGTGTCGAGTCCCCCGGGGCTCAGCGCGCGCCGAAGCGAGCGGCGTCGAAATTCGCGGTGCCCATGTTCTGGTGGGCGTTGTCCCCCTGCTCGGTGGCACCCGTGGTGAACGAGGTGTCCATGCCGGCCTGACCGCCGAGGATCGCGCGCAGCGAGGCGTTCAGCTCGGTCGTGATCGCGTCCGACCGCTGCTTGAACGAGTCGAAGGCGATCCGGCCGGTGCCGTTGAACTTGCCCTCCAGCGGGTCCGCCGCGGCCACCAGCAGCTTGATCAGCGTGCCCAGGTCGTCACTGGATCCCTGTCCACCGAAGGGACGTTGCGAACACAAACACGGTTTCATCCGGCCGGGCCCTCTGGCCGAAAATCATTCACGGCTGATTCACGCCCGCTCAACAGGCCGTGTGCGTACGGCTACGCGCACGGCGGGCGTCCTCCCGGCGAGCCGGTCGGACCCCACCCGAGCGACCCGGCATCACGTCATCCAGCGGTCCGGGCGGGCCGACGCGCGGGAGGTGC
Organism: Streptomyces sp. NPDC057939; assembly: GCF_042887545.1. Classification (NCBI taxonomy): domain Bacteria; kingdom Bacillati; phylum Actinomycetota; class Actinomycetes; order Kitasatosporales; family Streptomycetaceae; genus Streptomyces; species Streptomyces sp. NPDC057939. The sequence goes on along the minus strand of NZ_JBHVPG010000058.1, from coordinate 10,797 downwards.
GGGAGCGGACGGCCTGGGCGTCGAGGAGTTCGGCGGCTTCCGCCGACGCGCGCAGGCGGGCGGTGACGGTTTCGTTCGCGCCGGTGTCCACGTGCAGGTCGGCGACCCCGCGGGCCCGCGACCAGGGGCCTTGTGAGCGGCGCACGCTCTGGACCTTCGCATGCGGAACGATCTCCGTACGCCGGCACAGGCGCCCGCGGCGGGCCGCGAAGAGCTCCGTCGAGACGCCCAGCCCGTACCCCTTCCACCACACCGGCACCACCCACCGCGAGCCCGTGCTCGGGGACGGGGTGAAGACGAGGGCCCCCAGGTCCGCGCCCGGCAGCACCCGGGCGATCACGGCGTGGGCGGCCTCGCGGGTGGCCACCGGGACCAGGAGCCCGTTCTTGGAGCCCGCCACGGCCAGCTCCACCCGGACCCAGCCGCGACGCCGCCACAGCAGCGGTTCGATGATCCGTACGGTCTGCACGCGCCCCGGCGGGACCGTCTCGTGGGCCCGGTCCAGCAGTCCGTGGTCGAGGCGGAGTCCGTCCGGGGATTCGGCGACGGTCCAGTCGTACTCCGTGAACAGGCGGCCGAGGCTGCCGGTCCAGACCGCGCCGACCATCGGGACCAGCGTGGCCACGGTCACCCAGAGGCTTTCGCTGAACCACCACACGAGCGCCGGGCCGACGAGCCCGCCGACGAGCGCCGCCCACACGCCGAGGCTGAGGAGCATGGACACCACCAGCTGTGCCAGGGGTACCCGGAGCAGTTCCCGTTCGGGGGCCTGGCCGACCGTGACGGCCTCGGCGGGGGCGAAGCCGGCGGCCCGGGCGAGCAGTTCGGCGCGCAGGGCGACGGCGTCGGCCTCGCCGAGGAACGCCAGCTCGTCCTTCGCGTCGGTGCCGATCACGTCGATCCGCAGCTTCGCGACCCCGGTGACACGGGCCGGCAGCGGGCGCGTGACGTCGATCGCCTGGATCCGGTCGAGGCGGATGTGGGCGGTGCGGCGGAAGAAGAGGCCGGTGCGGATGCGCAGCTCGGTGTCGGTGACGGAGTAGTGGGTGAACCACCAGCTGAGGAACCCGTACACGCCGAAGACGAGGACCAGGCCGACGAGGGACAGCACGCGCAGCCCCTGGGACAGCTCGGTCACCCACTCCCGGGCCTGTTCGCCCTGCTGGACGATGACGCCGACGGTCGCGGCGATCGGGACCCAGGCGCGGCGCAGCGGGGTGAGGACGTGCAGCCGCCGCTCGACGACCCGGCTGCCGCCGGTCCCCTCCGCCGGGTCCGGCCGGTCCGCCGGCACGCTCACAGGCCCGCCGACCTTGCCTCGCCGAGCTCCGTCAGCCGGTCCCGCAGCCGCTCGGCCTCGGCCGGCACCAGCCCCGGGATCTTGGCGTCCGTCGCCGCGGCGGCCGTGTGCAGTTGGACGGAGGACAGGCCGAAGCGCCGCTCCAGCGGCCCCGAGGTCACCTCGACGAGCTGCATCCGCCCGTACGGGACCACGGTCTGCTCCCGCCACAGCACGCCCCGGCTGATCAACAGGTCGTCCGCCCGCTCGGCGTACCGCCAGGACCGCCAGTTCCGCCCGAGCATCACCCACCCCCAGGCCAGGACCCCGAGCCAGAGCGCCCCGAGGAAGGCCCACCCGGGTCCGGCGAACAGGCCCAGCAGGACGCCCGTCACCACCGTGAGGAGCAGCGTCCAGATCACCAGCAGCAGCCGCCGCATGGAGAGGAGCCCGCCCGGCAGCCCCACCCATTCGGGCGGGGCCGTCTCACCCTGCGTCCCGGTTTCCATGCCCCCAGCGTAGGGCTGAGACAATGCGGCCATGACGGAGACCACGGTCGGCATCGGCGGAGCGGCGGAGAGCACCGACATGGTGCTCAACATCGGACCGCAGCACCCTTCCACCCACGGTGTGCTGCGGCTGCGGCTCGTCCTGGACGGCGAGCGGATCGTCAGCGCCGAACCAGTGGTCGGCTACATGCACCGCGGCGCCGAGAAGCTCTTCGAGGCCCGCGACTACCGGCAGATCGTGATGCTCGCGAACCGCCACGACTGGCTGTCCGCGTTCTCCAACGAGCTGGGCGTGGTCATGGCCGTCGAGCGGATGCTCGGCATGGAGGTCCCCGAGCGCGCGGTGTGGATGCGCACGCTCCTCGCCGAGCTGAACCGGGTCCTGAACCACCTGATGTTCCTCGGGTCGTACCCCCTCGAACTGGGCGGCATCACCCCGATCTTCCACGCGTTCCGCGAGCGCGAGGAGCTCCAGGCCGTCATGGAGGAGATCTCCGGCGGCCGCATGCACTACATGTTCAACCGTGTGGGCGGCCTCAAGGAGGACCTCCCGGCGGGCTGGCTCGGCCGGGCCCGCGCGGCCATCGCCGACGTCCGGACCCGGATGGACGTCTACGACAAGCTCGTCCACGGCAACGAGATCTTCCGCGGCCGGACCCGGGGCGTCGGCCTCCTGTCCGCCGAGTCGGTGCACGCGTACGGGGTGTCCGGGCCGATCGCCCGCGCCTCCGGCGTCGACTTCGACCTGCGCCGTGACGAGCCGTACCTGGCGTACGGGCAGCTCCAGGACGTCCTGAAGGTGGTCACCCGTACCGAGGGCGACTGCCTGGCGCGCTTCGAGGTCCTGCTCGACCAGACGCACAACGCCCTCGACCTGGCGGTGGCCTGCCTGGACCGGATGGCCGACCTGCCGCCGGGACCGATCAACCAGCGTCTGCCCAAGGTGCTGAAGGCGCCCGAGGGGGCCACGTACGCGTGGACCGAGAACCCGCTCGGCATCAACGGCTACTACCTCGTCTCGAAGGGCGAGAAGACCCCGTACCGGCTGAAGCTGCGCAGCGCCTCCTTCAACAACATCCAGGCGCTGGCGGTGCTGCTGCCGGGGCAGTTGGTCGCGGACATGGTGTCGATCCTCGGCTCGCTGTTCTTCGTCGTCGGCGACATCGACAAGTGATCCGCGGGTGATCGACGGGTGATCGCCCGGTGATCGACGAATAAGGCGCGTGCGGAGGCGGACCCACGTCCTATCGTGCGGACATGACCTCTGGCATACGCGCCGGCTACCTGCGGCGACTCGGCATCAGCGATCCCGGTACCCCTTCCAGGGAAGGGCTGTTCGCGCTCCAGCGCGCCCATCTGGAACGCGTTCCGTACGAGAACCTCGACATCCAGCTCGGCCGGCCGCCCGGCATCGACCCCGAGCTGTCGGCCCGCCGCATCGCGGCCGGGCGGGGCGGCTACTGCTTCCACCTCAACGGCGCCTTCGCGCTGCTCCTGGAAACCCTCGGGTACGAGGTGACCCGCCACGTCGGGGGCGTCATGCAGCGGGCCGAGGCCCACCGCCGCGACGTCAGCGGCGACCACCTGGCGCTGACGGTACGGGTGGACGGGCAGGAGTACCTCGTCGAGACGGGACTCGGCGACGGGCCGTACGAGCCGCTGCCGCTGCGCGCCGGCGCGCACGTGCGGGGCGGCACCACCTACCGGCTGGAGGAGTCGGCGCCGGACGCCGAACCGGGCTGGACGTACCTCAACGAGGGCGCGTCCGCGCCGGTGATGAACTTCCTGCTTGCCCCGGCCTCGACGGCCGACTTCGAGGCGGAGCACGTCCGGCTCTCGACCTCGCAGGACTCCGGCTTCGTCCGGACCTGCGCGCTGCTGCGGCGCGACGAGCACGGCGTCGACGCGCTGCGCGGCCGGATCCTGACCCGCGTCGAGCCGGGCAAGCCGGTGTCGGAGCGGGAGCTGACCACGCCCGAGGAGTTCTTCGACGCGGTCGCCTCGGTCTTCGGTCGGGAACTCGACGACTTCACCCCGGCGGACCGATCGGCCCTGTGGGCCCGCGTAACCCGGGCCCACGAAACCTGGCTGGCCGGCCGCGAGAGCTGAGCCCCCGGGGCGGAGCCGGAGCCAGGGCACCATCCGGAGTCGGGGTCGGAGTCGGAGCCCTGGCCCGAGCCGGAGCCCCACCGACGGCCGGGGCGGGAACGGGAGCACAGGCGGGGGCCGAGTCGGGCGCGCGCCGGAGCCCCGCGCCGGAGCCGGTACCCGCGTGCCCCGGCCCGTACGGGCCCGGCCGTCGGTTCCGGTGTCGGTGCGGCAGGGCAGACTGGGGGCATGTCCCACTCCCCCCGGCGGGCCTGCCCCGCCTGCGGCCGCGACTGCGCCGTGACGGCCGGCCGGATCGCCCGCCACGACCCTCCCACCGGCCGGGATCGGGGCGGCATGGTGTCCTGCCCCGGTTCCCGTGCCCGTGTCGTGCTCGGCGCGTCGGCGCCGACGCTGGACGGTCTGGTCCTGGGCCCGCATCCGGGTCAGCTGCCCCTGTTCTGAGGGCGGCTCGACCCGCCCCCGGCCCCGGCGGACCCGGGGGTCCACCCTGCGGTCGGCCGGCCCCGGCAGGGCACGCGCTCACCCCCGGCAACCGGCCCGACAGGCCGGGCACACCCCCGACCGCCGACCCCAACAGGCCACGAACACCCCCGGCAACCGGCCCGGCAGGGCACGCGCTCACCCCCCGGTCGCCCTTCCGTCGGCGCCCGCGCGGCCCGATGCGGGGGTATTCCCCCTGCTTCGCATGGGGGGTGACGGGATGTCACCGGGATCCGTGTCGCGCCTAGCGTTCGGAGCATGACAACGACGACGCACACCGGCACCCGGACCGGCAAGCAGTGGCTCAGGCGCGGTGCCGCGGCCGTGGTCCTCGCGGCCGTGGTCGGCGGGCTCGCCGCCCCGGCCGCCCTCGCCGCCCCTACCGCCGTCACCGGCGCCCCGGCCGCCGCCGACCGGGCGGCCGCCCGCGGCACCCTGATCTCCGTCGTCCCGCTGGGCGGCCTCGACCGCGCACAGGTCGCCGCCGAGCTCACCGGCTTCGGGATGGACGCCGGCACCGTCCGGCACGGCGTCGAAGCCCACCGGCTCACCTACGCCACCGTCGACCCCCGGGGCCGTCCCACGACCGCCACCGGGCTCCTCGTCCTGCCGCGCGGCGGCCCGCACCGCCTCGACCTCGTGTCCGACACGCACGGAACCGTGCCCACCCGCGACCAGGCCCCGTCCGGCAGCACCGGGTACAACCGGCTCATCCCGTACCTGCACGCCTCCGCGGGCCGCGCCGTCGCCGCGCCGGACTACCTGGGTCTGGGCGGCGGCCCCGGCAGCCACCCGTACATGTACACCCGCTCGTCCGTCACCGCGTCCCTCGACATGCTGAAGGCGTCCCGTACCGCCGCCGACCGGTTGGGCCGTCCCCTGACCCGGGACGTGTACGCCACCGGCTTCTCCCAGGGCGGCCAGGTGGCGATGGCACTGGGCCGCGAACTCTCCCGGGGCCGCGACGGTTTCCGGCTGCGCGCCCTCGCCCCGATCGCAGGTCCGCACGACCTGCTCGGCGCCGAGATGCCCGGGATCTCGGACGGCCGCGTCGCCCCGGCCACGGCCGTCTTCTACCTCTCCTACTTCCTGACCGCGCAGAACCGGCTCCACCCGCTCTACGCGGACCCCGCCGAGGTCTTCCGGGCTCCCTACGCGCAGGTCGTGGAGGGCCTGTTCGACGGCAGTCGGCGTCCGGAGGAGATCGCCGCCGCGCTGCCCGCGACCCCGCAGGAGCTGCTCACCCCGGAGTGGGCCGAGAACGTCCGCAGCCCGCGCGGGGCGCTGCGCGAGGTCCTCGCCGCCAATGACGGCTTCTGCGACTGGAAGCCGGCCGCGCCCGTACGCCTCTACGCGGGTTCCGCGGACACCGACGTGCCGATCGCCAACGCCCGTTCCTGCGCCCGGGACCTGGCCGGCCACGGGGTCCGGGCGAGGCTCGTCGACCAGGGGGCCGACGCCGACCACACCGCGACGGCGCTCCGCTCGGCCCCGCAGACGGTCCGCTGGTTCGACTCGCTCCGGTGAGGGGGGTCGGGGCGTCCCCCGGGGACAGCAGCCCCTAGGAGATCGCCGTGCGCAGCAGGGCCACGTCGATGGGCTCGGTCTCGTCGTGGGCCGTCAGGTCGATGACCTGGCCCAGCGCCCGCTGTTCGGCGGTGACCGGCTTGAACTCCGGTCCGGCGTCGGTGCGTACGGACTCCGCCTTGTGCACGGCGAGGGCCTCGGCCCCGACCACGTCGGCCAGGTCCTCGTTCTGCACGGACTCGATGACCGCGCGGGCCTGCGCGGCGGTCTTGGTGCCGAAGAAGTCGAAGCCGCCCTCGACGCGCGAGGCGGAGCGGCGCGGGGCCGAGTACGGGGCCATCGTGGCGGCCGGCCTGCGCGCCGGGAGCGGGACCGATGCCGACGCCGGTGCCGGGGGGACGGCCGGGCGGGAGTGATCCGCGGCGACCGGCTCGGCGGCGACGAGCGCCTTGCCGCCGGACGGGCCGGTGCGGCCGGACGGGCCGGTGGGGTTCGACGGGCCCGACGGGCCCTGCTGGGCGCGGCGGACCAGGGCGGCCATCGCCGCGTGGGCGCGGGCGTACCCGACCGGGGTGGGCGCGCCGCTGCTGGTGCGCTCCTCGGACACGGCGGGCAGTTCCTTGGCCGCGGCCGCCGATGCGCCGGCGGCCTCGATCGCCAGCAGTCGGCGCTTCTCCAGGGCGCCGGCGCGCTCGGTCTCGGCGGTCGCGTACCGGCGCAGCAGGGCGGCGTGTTCGCCGCGCAGGCCCGCGAGTTCGACGCGCTTGGCGCGGAGCTTGGTGTCGAGCTTGGCGCGCAGGACGCGCGCCTCCTCCAGATCGGATTCGAGCTCGGCTATCCGCTCCTCGGTCCTCCACTCGTCCTTGACCCGTTCCCGGGCCAGTTCCGCGACCCGGCGGCCGGCAGCCCGGTCCCAGGAGCGCATGAGGACGGCGCCGCCCACACCGGCGACCGCGGTGAGGGCCACGAGCAGGCGTAGCGCGAGGGGTTCCGCGAGGAGCCAGGCCGCGCCGGCGCTGGCGACGGAAACCCCGGCGACGGCCGTCGGCGTGAGGAGTCGGTGCAGGGGCTCGGGATTGCGGTGGCGTCCACGGGGCATGGCCAGAAATTTACAGGGCGTGGGCGGTCGGTGGGATACCCGCCCGGCAAACTCTTACCGGGCGGCTGCCCCACAATTTCCCATCAACGAGGTAACTGTTACTTCTTGAGGAGTCCCTTGGACTCCAGGTAGGCCTTCGCGACGTCCGCCGGCTTCGCCCGTTCCGCGTCCACCTTCCGGTTCAGCTCGACGAGGTCGGCGGTGGTGAGCACCTTCGTGAGCTTGCCGAGGGCGTCCGCGACCTCGGGGGAGCCCGCGTCCTTGGCGTTGACGACCGGCAGGATGTTGTCCGCGTTCTGGAGCTTCTTGTCGTCCTCCAGCAGGACCAGGCCGAAGTTGTCGAGGGTGGCGTCGGTGGTGGTCGTCAGCACCAGCTGGTCGACGCCGTCCTTGACGGCCTGCTTGGCCTGCGGGGTGCCGACGCCCTTGGGGTCGATGCCCGCGACGGAGATTCCGTATGTCTTCTCCAACCCGGGTGCGCAGAACGGGCGGACGGCGCATTCGTCACCCGCGGCGATCTTCACCTTGATTCCGGACTTGCCGAGGTCGGAAAGGCTCTTCAGGTTGTTCTTCTGCGCGAATTCCTTGCTGACCGCGAAGGCGTTCTGATCGACCGCCTCACCGGCCGGCAGGGCCTTGAGGCCCAGCGGCGCGGCGAGCTTCTCCAGGGCGGCGACCGTGGCGGCCGCGTCGCTGGAGGCGACCGGCTTGTCCTTCGGTGCGTCCGGGCCGTTCACCTTGGCGTTGAGGAACTCCGCGAGGGTGGCCGCGTACTCCGGGACGACGTCGATCTCGCCCTTCTCCAGCGACGGCTCGTACAGCTCGCGGTTGTTGACCGTGGTGATCGAGGTGCCGTAGCCCGCGTCCTTGAGGAGCTGCGCGTACAGCTCGGCCAGCACGTTGGACTCGGTGAACCCGGCCGCGCCGATGACCAGCTTCCCCTTGGCCCCGCCGGCGGAGGAGGAGGCGGGGGCGGAGGATCCGCCGTCCTTGCTCTTCTCCAGGCTGTCGCCTCCGCACGCGGTGAGCGAAACGGTCAGGGCCACCGCGCCCAGGGTCGCGCCGAGGATGCGCGTGGACTTGATCATCAAAGCTCCTTCAGGGGAAACGTTCGGACGGACGGGGATCCGGTTCGTGCGGCTCACCGGCGCGCCCCGGGTCAGCGCGAGATCGCCGGACGGCGCAGCAGCAGCCGGTCCGCGGCGATCAGCGCGCCCTCCACCAGCAGGGCCAGCAGGGCGACCAGCACGGCCCCCGCGACGACCTGCGGCGTGTTGTACGTGTTGAAGCCGGCGGTGATGATCCGGCCGAGGCCGCCCTGCCCGACCATCGCGGCGATCGTGGCGGTGGCGATGACCTGGACGGCGCCCGAGCGCAGGCCCGTCATCACCAGGTCCCGGGCGAGCGGGAGTTCCACCCGCAGGAACAGCTGACGGCCGGACATCCCCATGCCGCGGGCGGCCTCGACCACCGACCGGTCCACCTCGCGCATGCCGACGTAGGCGTTGGTCAGCAGCGGCGGGATCGCGAAGAGGACCAGCGCGACGATGGTCGGCAGGTATCCGGCGCTGCGCAGCGGCGACACCATGAACAGGGCCAGCACCGCGAAGACCGGGATCGCGCGACCGACGTTGGAGACGTTCACCGCGAGGGCGCCGCCCCTGCCGATGTGGCCGAGCCACAGGCCGACGGGCAGGGCCACCGCGCAGGCGACGGCGAGCGCGATGCCGCTGACGTAGACGTGCTCGCCGAGCCGGTGCCAGACACCGTTCTCCCCGGCCCAGTTGGCGCCGTCGGCCAGCCAGTCCCAGGCCCCTGTCAGCACGCCCACGGCCTCAGGCCCCCTTCACGGACGCCGGCCGGGCGGACCGGCCGGTACGGGAGCCGCGGGAGGTGCGCGACGTACGGTCGCCGCGGGTCCACGGCGTCAGCAGCCGCTGCGCGCCGAGCAGCAGCAGGTCGGCGACCAGCGCGAGCAGCACGCACAGCACGGAGGCGGTGAGCACCTGGGCCTTGAAGGAGCTGTTGACGGCGGGCGCGATCAGGTTGCCGAGGCCGCCCTTGCCGACGATCGAGCCGACGGTGGTCAGCGCCACCGTCGAGACGGTCGCGATCCGCACCCCAGCGAGCAGGGCGGGCAGCGCCAGCGGCAGTTCGACCTGCCACAGCAGGCGCGCCGGGCCGTAGCCCATGCCGCGCGCGGCTTCCCGCACGTCCTCGGGGACGGCTTCCAGGCCGGCGATCACGTTGCGGACCAGGATGGTCAGCGAGTACAGCACGAGGCCGGTCACCACGAGCGTCGCCGAGAGCCCGAAGAGCGGCAGCAGCAGCGAGAACATGGCGAGGGAGGGAATCGTGTAGAGGAGGGTGGTCAGGCCGAGCACGGGCGCCGCCCAACGGCGGCCGCGGCGGGCCAGCAGCGCCAGCGGCACGGACACGACGAGGCCGATCAGGACCGAGACGGCGGTGATCCACACGTGTTCGACGGTGGCGTCGGTGAGTTCCTGCGAGCGGGAGGTGACGTACTCCCAACACAGCCAGTCGTTCGCCACGAGGCAGCTCTGTTCGGCCATCTCTCCCTCACCCCCCTCACCGAACGTATGTCCCACAAACCGGCCGACAACCCAGGAGCGACCATAACCCCCGGCGCCCACAATGGCCGGAAAGCTTCGCAGTCCCGCAACACTCTCCTGACAATCGCTTCGCCAAAACCCCGGCCCGGGTGCGCGAGGATGGTCGGGTGATCCGATTCGAGCACGTGACCAAGCGCTACCCCGACGGGACGACGGCCGTGGAGGACCTGTCCTTCGAGGTCGCGGAGGGCGAGCTGGTCACCCTCGTGGGCCCGTCCGGCTGCGGCAAGACGACCACGATGAAGATGGTGAACCGGCTGATCGAGCCGACTTCCGGCCGGATCCTGCTCGGCGGCGAGGACATCGCCGCGGCCGACCCGGTCGAGTTGCGCCGCCGCATCGGCTACGTCATCCAGCAGGTCGGCCTGTTCCCGCACAAGACGGTGCTGGAGAACACGGCGACGGTCCCGCAGCTCATCGGGACCCCCAAGGCCAAGGCCCGCGCCCGCGCCGCGGAGCTCCTCGAACTCGTCGGACTGGACCCCTCCATCCACGGCAGCCGCTACCCGCAGCAACTGTCGGGCGGGCAGCGCCAGCGGGTCGGCGTGGCCCGCGCCCTCGCCGCCGATCCGCCGGTGCTCCTGATGGACGAGCCGTTCGGCGCGGTGGACCCGGTGGTGCGCGAACGGCTGCAGAACGAGTTCCTGACGCTCCAACGGACCGTCCGCAAGACGATCCTGCTCGTCACCCACGACCTGGACGAGGCCATCCGGCTCGGCGACCGGATCGCCGTGTACGGCACCGGCACCATCGAGCAGTTCGCCCGCCCGGCCGAGGTCCTCGCCGCCCCCGCGACCCCGTACGTGGCCTCCTTCGTCGGCTCCGACCGGGGCCTTCGCCGGCTCGCCGTCACCCCCGTCGGGGAAGCCGTCCTGGCCCCCGCCGACGGCCCGGCCCCGGCCGCCTCCGTACCGCTCGGGGCTTCCCTGCGCGAGGCCCTCTCCGCCCTGCTCCAGGAGGACTCGGGCCGGCTCGGCGTCACCGATCCGGACTCCGGCGCGCTGGTCGGCGTACTCACCCCGGAGGCGATCCACCAGGCCCTGCGCGAGTCCCGGCCCCACGAAGCGCCGTGACGGACGGGAACGCGGCCCGGACATGACGCAGGGGCCCGGCGGTCCCCCCGCCGGGCCCCTGCGTCATTTCCGCGCCCCGGGGCTG
>NZ_JBHVPG010000057.1:0-55348 GCF_042887545.1 Streptomyces sp. NPDC057939 | reverse complement strand
CCGTTCCCACGGTGACCGGCCGGCGGCCTTCTCCCCTTCCCCCTGTCCCGCGCGACGGGGCACGGGGCACGGGCGAAAAGGCAGGAGCCCCGCCACCTCCGCTCGCACGGAGGAGCCAGGGCTCCTTGGGTACTGCTTAATCCAACCGCGATCCGGTCGGCCAGGCGACTAGGCCGGGATAACGTTCTCCGCCTGCGGGCCCTTCGGACCCTGCGTGACGTCGAAGGTCACCTGCTGGTTCTCCTCCAGGGAGCGGAAGCCAGAGGCGTTGATCGCGGAGTAGTGGACGAAGACATCCGGGCCGCCGCCGTCCTGGGCGATGAAGCCGAAGCCCTTTTCAGCGTTGAACCACTTCACGGTTCCGGTAGCCATGAGCCCTCCTATGGGCCAAAGGGTCGCCCTGCTCCAGAACCTGCTAAGAAGTCTGAAAACTACAAAAGCCTGCGGGTCACATTCTCCGCAGGCCTCGTACTGCAAGGGAAACCAAACTGCAACTTGCGTCGAGCCTAGCACGCACCCTGTGGCGGAGACCAGAGGGAAAGATCACGTCACCCGGACGTTTGAGACCCGCGCGATGGCTGACGGAGAGCCGGGGGCTAGTCTCGCGATGTGGACGTCTACCGCAGCCGGCCCCGCGTCGGCCACATCCAGTTCCTGAACTGCCTGCCCCTCTACTGGGGACTGGCCCGAACCGGCACGCTGCTGGACCTGGAGCTGACCAAGGACACCCCCGAGAAACTCAGCGAGCGCCTCGTACGGGGCGAGCTCGACATCGCGCCCATCACCCTCGTCGAGTACCTCCGCAACGCGGACGAGCTCGTCGCCTTCCCCGACCTCGCGGTCGGCTGCGACGGCCCCGTCATGTCCTGCGTCATCGTTTCGCAGGTCCCGCTGGAGCAGCTCGACGGCGCCCGGGTCGCCCTCGGATCGACCTCCCGGACCTCCGTCCGCCTCGCCCAACTGCTCCTCGCCGAGCAGTACGGGGTGGCGCCCGAGTACTACTCCTGCCCCCCTGACCTGGGGGTGATGATGCAGGAGGCCGACGCGGCCGTGCTGATCGGCGACGCCGCGCTGCGCGCCTCGCTGCACGACGCGCCCCGGCTGGGGCTGGCCGTCCACGACCTCGGGCAGATGTGGAAGGACTGGACCGGGCTGCCGTTCGTCTTCGCCGTCTGGGCCGCCCGCAAGGACTACCTGGCCCGCGAGCCCGACGTCGTCTCCAAGGTCCACCGGGCCTTCCTCGCCTCCCGGGACGTCTCCCTCGCGGAAGTGGCCAAGGTCGCCAAGCAGGCCGCCCGCTGGGAGGCCTTCGATGCCGAGCTGCTGGAGCGCTACTTCACCACGCTCGACTTCCGTTTCGGCCCGGAACAACTGGCCGGCGTACGCGAATTCGCACGCCGTACGGGGCCCACGACCGGTTACTCCTCGGATGTCGCCGTGGAGCTCCTGGAGGTGGCCGCTCCGTAAGCCCCGGGCGGGTTATCCCCGGGGCGATTCCGCTTCCGGAAAGTGAATGCGCGGTTTCCCGGGAATTCGTTCCCCATTCGCCCTCGTGTACCGCAAACGGGCGGGGGAACCTCCCCCGGGAAATGCACGCATTTGCCGGGGGTTCCACCGCGGCCGGGCGGACACGGTCCCGGTGGCGGCGCCGGGGGCGCCGGTGTTCCTCGTGTTCCCGCCCCTCGTGCCCCCTCCTCCTCGTACCCCTCCGGCGGCCCACCGCGGGCGGGGTCGAAGCCCTAAGGTGCTGTGGTGTTCAGGTGACGTCACACAGCGCGGGGGACGGGGAAGCGATGCAGCCGCTCGAAGCCGGTGAACCGCGGACGATCGGGGCGTACCGGCTGCTGGGCCGGCTCGGTGCGGGCGGCATGGGCCGCGTCTACCTGGGGCGCAGCGCCGGCGGCCGGACCGTGGCGGTGAAGATCGTGCACCCGCACTTCGCCTCGGACGAGGAGTTCCGGGCCCGGTTCCGCCGTGAGGTGGAGGCCGCGCGCCGGGTCGGCGGGGAGTGGACGGCGCCGGTGCTGGACGCCGACCCGGAGGCGGCCGTGCCGTGGGTGGCGACGGGATACGTGGCGGGCCCCTCCCTGGACCGGGCCGTGGCGGGGCACGGGCCGCTGCCCGCGGCCGCGGTGCGGGCCGTCGGCGCGGGGTTGGCGCGGGCCCTGGTCGCGGTGCACGCGCTGGGCCTCGTCCACCGGGACGTGAAGCCGTCGAACGTGATGCTGACCCTCGACGGGCCCCGGCTGATCGACTTCGGGATCGCCCGGGCCACGGACGGCACGGCCTCGCTGACCTCGACCGGGGTGTCCGTCGGCTCGCCGGGCTACATGTCGCCCGAGCAGATCCTCGGCAAGGGCATCACGGCGGCGGCGGACGTCTTCTCGTTGGGCGCCGTCCTGGCCTTCGCGGCGACGGGACGGCCCCCCTTCAGCGGCGACAACTCGGCGACCCTCCTCTACAAGGTGGTGCACGAGCCGCCGGAGCTCGACGGGATCCCGGCCGGGGAACTGCGCACGCTCATCGAGTCCTGCCTGGCCAAGGCGGCGTCCGAGCGGCCCGCGCCCGAGGATCTGGTGGTGGCCCTGGGTGCCGCGCCGGCCGCCCCCGGGTGGCTGCCGGCGCCGCTGGTGGAGGAGGCGAGCCGGGCGGCCGTCGCCCTGCTGGACCTGGACGCCGACCCCGCCGGGGCGGGCGGGACCGGGGGTCCCGGGCAGGAGGCCGGTTCGGGGCCGGTGCCGTGGACGTCCGCCTCCTCCGGACCCGTCGCGGGGGCCGGCTACGGCGCGCCGGACCCCTCCTACGGCGGCGCCCTCCCGGGCCCCGGGGGCACGGGCGGCTCCCCGTACTCCGCCCCGGCGGGCCCGTACGGCGCCTTCGGTGCGGGCGGCGCGGCGCACGCCGCTCCCACGGAGACGGCGGGCGGCGGCCCCGACGGGACCGGTGGGACGGGCGGGACCGCCAGCGGCGTGCCCGGCCCGCGGCCGGCTCTCGACGGGCGCCGGGTCACGGTGAGCGCGGCCGGGCGGCGCTTCAGCTGCACCGTCGTCCTCGCGGCGGCGGCCGTCCTGGCGGCGGTGTCCGGCGGTCTGTACGGAATGGGGTTGTTCCCCGGCGACGACGGGCGCCGTGAGTCCGCGAGCAGCGGTCCCCGTCCCTCGGGGTCCGCGCCGGCGGACACCGACCCGGCGGCGTCCCCACCCGCCACCACCCCGTCGGCCGGCCCCTCCGCGTCCGGGTCGACCCCGCCCCGGGGGACGCGGGGCGACGTACCGAAGGAACTGGTCGGGACCTGGAAGGGGACCGTCACGACCGCCCGCATGGGTGTCCCGAGCGAGTTCGAGATCACCATCAGGGGCGGCAAGGTCGGCGAGGTCGTGGCCCGCGACAAGTCGGTCGTCGAACTCCTCGGCACCGACTGCGGCGGCGACTGGAAGCTGACGTCGGCCACCGACCGCTCGCTCGTCCTGGACACCTCGGGCGGCCCCAACCCGGCCCCCGGCATCTGCTCGAACGGCTCCGCCGACGAACGGTTCGCCCTCAACGCGAACGGGACCCTGCACTACACGTCGGGCGACCGGGCCGCCGGTAACCCGGAGGGCGACCTCACGCGCAGCCCCTGACCGGCCCGTGCCGGCGCCGCACCCGGCCCCTGATCGGGGCGCACCGGCCCTGGCGTACGCTGGATCGGTCCGGACCCTTGACACACCGCCGAAAGGTGACGCACCGGTGACCGACCAGGCCGCTCTCCAGTCTGTCCTCGACCGTGCCGCCGCAGGGGGCCGGATCACTCGGGAAGAGGCCCTCGACCTCTACCGGCACGCCCCGTTGCACGCGCTCGGCCAGGCCGCCGACGCCGCACGTCGGCTGCGCTACGCCGGTACGGAGCACATCGCGACGTACATCATCGAGCGCAACATCAACTACACCAACGTGTGCGTCACGGCGTGCAAGTTCTGCGCCTTCTACGCGGCGCCCAAGGACAAGAAGAAGGGCTGGTCCCGGGACCTCGACGACATCCTGCGCCGCTGCGCGGAGACCGTGGAGCTCGGCGGCACCCAGATCATGTTCCAGGGCGGGCACCACCCGGACTACGGCGTCGAGTACTACGAGCACCACTTCGGGGCCATCAAGAAGGAATTCCCGCAGCTGGTCATCCACTCCCTCGGCGCGTCCGAGGTCGAGCACATGGCCCGCATCTCGGGCGTCTCGGCGGAGGAGGCCATCCAGCGGATCCACGCCGCCGGCCTGGACTCCTTCGCGGGCGCCGGCGCCGAACTGCTGCCCGCGCGGCCCCGCAAGGCGATCGCCCCGCTCAAGGAGTCCGGCGAGCGCTGGCTGGAGATCATGGAGATCGCCCACCGGCTGGGCGTGGAGTCCACCTCCACGATGCTGATGGGCACCGGCGAGACCAACGCCGAGCGCATCGAGCACATCGCGATGATCCGGGACACGCAGGACCGCACCGGCGGCTTCCGCGCGTTCATCCCGTACACGTACCAGCCCGAGAACAACCACCTCAAGGGCCGCACCCAGGCGACCGTCTTCGAGTACCTGCGCATGATCGCCATCGCGCGGCTGTTCCTCGACAACGTCGCCCACATCCAGGGCTCCTGGCTCACCGTCGGCAAGGAGGCGGGGCAGCTGTCCCTGCACTACGGCGCCGACGACCTCGGTTCGATCATGCTGGAGGAGAACGTCGTCTCCTCGGCCGGTGCCAAGCACCGCTCGAACCGGCAGGAGATCATCGACCTGATCCGCAAGGCGGGCCGCACCCCGGCACAGCGTGCGACGACGTACGAGCACCTCCTCGTGCACGACGACCCGGCGAACGACCCCGTCGACGACCGCGTCGCCTCGCACATCTCCTCCATCGCCATCGAGGGCGGCACCGCGCACCCCGAGCTGAAGCTCATCTCCTCGAACTGACGGCGGGGACCGACGCCCGATGCTGACGCTGCACACCGCCGAACTCCTCCTCACCGGAGCGGGGTCGACGCCGCTGGAGGGCGGCGCCGTCCTCGTCGACGGCGACCGGATCGTCCGCGCGGGCCCGTACGAGGAGCTCGCCGCGGACGCCCCGCACGCCCGGGTGCGGCGCTGGCCCGGCGTGCTGACGCCGGGGCTCCTGGCGCGCGGCGCCGACGAACTGCTGGAGCGGACGTACTACCCGGACGACCCGTACGAGATCACCGAGCTCGGGGCGGATCCGATCACCGGGCGGGACGCCCTCGACGCGCTGGGGATGACCGAGGCGCGCTGGGGCAACAGCGCCCGCCGCGGCACGCAGAAGCTGCTCGCGCGCGGGGTGGTGGCGGTCGCCGGACGGTTCACCGTCGGATCGGTGCGCACCGCGGTGGTCCGCTCGGGTCTCGCCGTGCTGCCGCCGGTCCCCTACGAGGGGCGGCCGGCGCTGGATCCGTTCGCCGGTCGGGAGAGCGCCGAGGACGCCTTCCACGGGGTCCTGGCGGTCGGCGCGCCGGCCCGGTTCGCGGTGTTCGCGGTGCCGTCCCCGGAGGACCTCGCCGTGCTCGGCGCGGACACCTGCGTGGCGACCGTCATCGGGGGCCGTCTGCTGCACCGGCGCCGCTGAGCGGGGCGGCGTCGGCGGTCGGGACGCCGTCGCCGGTCGGGAGTTCACCGGGCCGCTCGGGCTCCTGGAGGCGGCCGTCGCGGGCGAGGGCGGCCAGCAGGCAGGCCTGGAGGCGGCTGATGCCGCCGAGCTTGGCCCGTATGTTGCCCACGTGGAACTTGACGGTGCTGACCGACAGTTGGAGCTCGGCGGCGAGTTCCGCGTTGGAGGCGCCCGTCGCCAGGAACAGGAACACCGCCGACTCCTGCTCCGTCAACCGCACCCGGGGCGGTTCGGCGGCGTAGGACGGGAACCAGGCGGGGACGCTGAAGCTGACGACGCGCACGTTTCCCGCTCCTCACCCCGGACGCTCCTGTGTCAGGGGACGCGCGGACCGGCCAGGTAGGTTCCCGCGGCGTCGAACGGCCACGCGTTGGACGTACAGCCGAGCAGCCCCTTGATCTGCTGCATCATCGCGGGCGCCGGCTGCCCGGCCCCGGGGCAGGTCTCGTGTTCTCGACCGAGTTCGTGGCCCACCTCGTGGTTCACGATCAGCGCCCGGTACTCCTCCACCGTCCCGCTGAACTGCGGGGACCCCTCCTGCCAGCGCTTGAGGTTGACCACTACGGTGTGCCCGGCCCGGCAGTTGGTCTCGCCGACCAGTTCGGGCGTGAGGACCTCGCACAGCCGGTCGGTGGTCGACGGCGTGGCGATCTTCACGGTGAAGTCCACGGGCTGTCCGGGCCCGGCCAGCCGGAATCCGTACGCCGGGTCGCGGATCCAGCCGCGCGGATCCCCGAGGACCGCCTCGACGGCGCGGGCGGCGGCGTTCGCGTCGACCCCGCTGCCCTGCTCGACCTCGACCCGCCAGCTCCGCGCGGGTCCCTTGCCCTGGGCCTGACCGGCGACGGTGGAGGCCGTGAACACCCCCGGGCCCGCGGCCGGCGCGGACGGGCCCGCCGACGCCGACGCCTTCGGGGAGGCCGGTGCGGAGGGCGACGCGGTGTGGCCCCTGGACGGCTCCGCCGTTGCGCGGCGGCTCTGCCGGGGCGCGGGGGAGCCGGGCGCGGGGGAGCCCGCGGAGGCCTCCTCCGGGGCGCGTTCCGTGGGCGGCGCGCCCCGCCCGTCGGCGACCGTGGCGACCTCCGGGTTGCCGGGGGCCATGGTGTACGCGGTGACGGTGAGCGCGATCAGCGCCGTCGTGCCGAGGATCGTACGGCGCAGCCGTCTACGGCGTTCGGCCCGGCGCAGCGCGCGCGAACCACTTCTGGGACGACCGGTCGAGCGGCCTGCCGGCATGCGTGAGCCCTTTGCTAGGTGAGGGCACCCAGTGTGCCCGTGCCCTACCGGGCCGTCGGTGCGGTGGGAGCCCGCGCCCAGTCAACCCACCCGCACGCCGCACCACAACTGTCCTCGGGGCCAGTCCCGGGCCGGACCGGGGCACGGGCGGGGGCGTGGGCGGGGGCGTGGCGGGCGGCCTGAGAGGATGGCTGCGTATCTGTCGATCCGCACAGCGAGGGGCCAACGCCAGTGACAAGGGCTTCCCTGGACAAGCAGCCGCACGAAGTCGCCTCCATGTTCGATGGTGTGGCGGCGAACTACGACCTCACCAACGACGTCCTGTCCCTCGGCCAGGACCGGGTGTGGCGCAAGGCGGTCGCCAAGGCGGTCGCCGCCCGTCCCGGACAGAAGGTCCTCGACCTCGCCGCCGGCACGGCCACCTCCTCGCTGCCGTTCGCCGCGACCGGTGCGTACGTCGTCCCCTGCGACTTCTCCCTCGGGATGCTCCGCGAGGGCAAGAAGAAGCACTCCTGGCTGCCGCTGACCGCGGGCGACGCGACGAAGCTGCCGTTCAAGGACGACGTCTTCGACTCCGTGACGATCTCCTTCGGGCTGCGCAACGTCCAGGACACCGACGCCGCGCTGCGCGAGCTGTACCGGGTGACGAAGCCCGGCGGCCAGGTCGTGATCTGCGAGTTCTCGCAGCCGAC
Organism: Streptomyces sp. NPDC057939; assembly: GCF_042887545.1. NCBI lineage: Bacteria > Bacillati > Actinomycetota > Actinomycetes > Kitasatosporales > Streptomycetaceae > Streptomyces > Streptomyces sp. NPDC057939. The sequence goes on along the minus strand of NZ_JBHVPG010000057.1, from coordinate 47,785 downwards.
GTGGGCGCCGCTGCGGACCGTCTACATGGAGTACCTGATGCGCGCGCTGCCGCCGGTGGCCCGCGCCGTGTCGTCGAACCCGGACGCGTACGTGTACCTCGCCGAGTCGATCCGCGAGTGGCCGGACCAGCCGGCGCTGGCCGCGCTCCTGCAGAAGGCCGGCTGGGGAAACGTCGCCTGGCGCAACCTGACGGGCGGCATCGTCGCCCTGCACCGCGGCACCAAGGCGTAGCGGACGGTGGTGGAGACCGGCTCCTTCGACTGGGCGGCGCTGCTGGAGCAGGTCGCCGCGGACGTCGCCCCGCTCGTCGGCAGCGGCACGCCCGCCGAGTACATTCCGGCGCTCGCGACGGTGGAACCCCGTAGCTTCGGCATGGCGCTCGCCGACCTCGACGGCAACGTCTTCGGCGTCGGCGACTGGCGGACCCCGTTCTCCACCCAGTCGATCACCAAGGTGTTCTCGCTGGCCCTGGCCCTCGCAGAGGGTGGCGACAGCCTGTGGGAGCGGGTGGGGCGGGAGCCGTCCGGCAACCCGTTCAACTCCCTCGTCCAGCTGGAGTACGAGAACGGCATCCCGCGCAACCCGTTCATCAACGCGGGCGCGCTCGTCGTCACCGACCGGCTCCAGAGCCTGACCGGCGACGCGAGCAGCGAACTGTTGGAGTTCCTGCGTCAGGAGAGCGGCAACCCGGGCCTCGGCTTCGACGCCGAGGTGGCCGCGTCCGAGCAGGAACACGGCGACCGGAACGCGGCCGTCGCCCATTTCATGGCCTCGTACGGGAACATCGACAACCCGGTACCGGCGCTGCTGGAGCACTACTTCTGGCAGTGCTCCATCGAGATGAGCTGCGCCGACCTCGCCCTGGCCGGCCGCTTCCTGGCCCGGCACGGGCTGCGCGCGGACGGCTCGCGGCTGCTGACGCGCAGCGAGGCCAAGCAGATCAACGCGGTGATGCTGACCTGCGGGACGTACGACGCGGCGGGGGAGTTCGCCTACCGGGTCGGGCTGCCGGGCAAGAGCGGCGTCGGAGGCGGCATCGTCGCGGTCGTCCCGGGCCTGTGCACCCTCGCGGCCTGGAGCCCGGGCCTCGACGCCCAGGGCAACTCGGTGGCGGGCGTTGCCGCCCTGGACCGCTTCACGACCCTGACGGGCCTGTCGGTCTTCTGACGCCGGCCCGGCCAGGCCGCGGGCGGCAGAAACCAGCCCCGCCGGCGTTTGAGGCGCGGGACCGGAGACGCGCCCCGTCCAGCCCCGCCGGCGTTTGAGGCGCGGGGTGCGGGGCGGAGCCCCGGAAGGGGTTCGGGGGCGCAGCCCCCGGGCCCCCGGGTCCGGGCGGAGCCCGGGAAACGGAGAAAGGGCGGGTCGGGGAACGGCCCCGCGCAGCGGCACACCCGCAAGGCACCCCCCGCCCCGGAACCCCTCACCGTGGGGACGGGAACGTCAACGCACTCAGCCGGCGTCGAAGACCAACTCGTAGCGCCGCCCGTACCGCGTACCGCTCGGCAGCAGGAACCGCTCCGCGAGCGTCATCCCCAGCCGCTCCGCGACAGCGATCGACCGCGCGTTCGCGTCGTCGATCATCGCGACCACCCGCGGCACCCCCGCCTCCCGCACCCGCTCCAGCGCGGCCAGCGCGGCCGCGTACGCGTAGCCCCGCCCCCACGCGGAGCGCCCGAGGCGCCAGCCGATCTCGATCTCACCGACCGGCCCCCACGCCTTCTCCGCCGGCCACGGCTGCGCCCCGGTGAAGCCGATGACCTCGCCTTCCGCGTCCAGCAATGTCCACAGGCAGTGGCCGAGTTGGGCGTCGTGCATCCGCTGCCGGGCGGTGAATTCGACGTACGAGGACAGTTCGGCGGGGCCGCCGAGGAACTCCATCACGTCCGGGTCGTCGAAGACCCCGTGCCAGGCGTGGGCGTCCTCGTGGGTGGGTACGCGCAGGCGTACGTCGGGGAGGGGCCGGGTGGGCGAGGTGGTCATAGGGGGCAGCCCTTCGGATCGTGATCTCTCTCGCTGCTTAGACTGCACTTGTCCGGTGCCGCCTGGCACCCTATATCGAGCCTTCGGGAGACCCCGCAGTGACCGAGCCCCTCTCCGAACACTCCGCGGATGTGATCGTCGTCGGCGCCGGTCCGGCCGGCTCCACCACCGCCTACTACCTCGCCAAGGCCGGACTGGACGTCCTGCTGCTGGAGAAGACGGCGTTCCCGCGCGAGAAGGTCTGCGGTGACGGTCTGACCCCGCGTGCCACCAAGCAGCTCGTGTCGATGGGCATCGACATCTCGGAAGAGGCGGGCTGGCTCCGCAACAAGGGTCTGCGGATCATCGGCGGTGGGCAGCGGCTCCAGCTGGACTGGCCGGAACTCGCCTCCTACCCGGACTACGGACTCGTCCGCAAGCGCGACGACTTCGACGAGACGCTCGCCCGTCAGGCGCAGAAGGCCGGCGCGCGGCTGTACGAGCGGTGCAACGTCGGCGAGCCCGTGCGCGACCCGCGCACCGGGCACATCACGGGCGTGCAGGCGAAGCTGGGCGAGGAGAAGACCCCGGTCACCTTCCACGCGCCGCTGGTCGTCGCCGCCGACGGCAACTCCTCGCGGCTGTCCCTCGCGATGGGCCTGCACCGGCGCGAGGACCGCCCGATGGGCGTCGCGGTCCGTACGTACTTCACCTCGCCGCGGCACGACGACGACTACCTGGAGTCCTGGCTGGAGCTGTGGGACCGGCGCGGTCCGCAGGACCGGCTGCTGCCCGGCTACGGCTGGATCTTCGGCATGGGCGACGGCACGTCCAACGTCGGTCTCGGCATCCTGAACTCCTCCTCCGCGTTCAAGGAGCTGGACTGGCGCGAGGTCCTCAAGGCGTGGTGCGCGTCCATGCCGGAGGACTGGGGCTACACCCCGGAGAACATGACGCAGCCGATCCGCGGGGCGGCGCTGCCCATGGCGTTCAACCGGCAGCCGCACTACACGAAGGGGCTGCTGCTCGTCGGTGACGCGGGCGGCCTCGTCAACCCGTTCAACGGCGAGGGCATCGCCTACGCGATGGAGTCCGGGCAGATCGCCGCCGATGTCATCGTGCAGGCCCACTCCCGTGCCACGCCGTCGCTGCGCGAACTGACGCTGCACAGCTACCCGAAGGTGCTGAAGGAGACGTACGGCGGTTACTACACGCTGGGCCGTGCCTTCGTGAAGCTGATCGGCAACCCGAAGGTGATGAAGCTGGCCACGCAGCGCGGCCTGACCCACCCCGTACTGATGAAGTTCACGCTGAAGATGTTGGCCAACCTGACCGACCCGACGGGCGGCGACGCGATGGACCGCATCATCAACGGCCTGAGCAAGGTGGCCCCGAAGGCCTGACCGCGAGCCGGCCGAACCCGCCGGCCGAACCCGCCGGCCGAACGCCGCCGGTCGCGGTCGTCATCGCGGGCGCGGGCCCGGGGGCCTCAGGTGCCCGGGCCCGGTTCGGTCGGTGGGTTCGGGTGGCCGTGCACCGCGCGTATGCCGTGCGCCAGGAGCAGCAGGCCCGTCAGGAGCAGGGCTGCCGAGGCGGTCCATTCGAGGCCCAGGGCCAGCGGGTGGCCCGGCCTGTTCCAGGGGCGGGTGGTGGTCAGCAGCCAGCCGCCCGCCGCGAGGAGGGCGAGTCCGGTGGCGGCCGGTGCGGCGCCTGCGTCGGCGGCGCCGGGGGTTTCGTACGGCTCGGTGTTCACGGCACCACCACCTCCAGGGATCGGACCGGCCCGCGCGGGCCGGGGTGTACCGCCGTCCATCTTCGCAGGGTCCGCGCGGTCGTCGAACGCCGGTCCGCGGGAGCCCCGTACGTCACCGGAGCGTTTTGTTCGCCTCGCGGCACTTACGGGTGGCTTCGAGGTACTTCTTCCTGAGTTCGTCGGTCTGTTCCGCGGGCGCGGACCGCTCGTCGGCGGTGCCGGTCACCGGGTCCGGATCCGGGTACCAGGAGATGCCCTCCGCGCGCACGCACTCGGACTCCTCGCGGGCGGCGGCCAGGACCTCCGGGGTGACGGGCGCGGCGGAGGCCGGTGCCGGAAGCTTCGACCGGCAGGCCGCCTCGGCGGCGGGGAGCGTTTCGTGCGGCTTGTCCTTGTCGACGCGGGGCGTCCCGTTGTCGAGCAGTACGACCGGAACGCCTTTGTCCTTCAGGCAGTCGTAGTAGGCGACCTCGGCCGCGCCCGGAGGCGGACTGGCGCTCGCCGAAGGGTCCTTTTCCCCGGAACAGGCGCTGAGTGCGAGAGAAAGGGCGAGGACCACGACGGGCAGGGTTTTGCGCATGGTTGGAGACGCTTTCCTCGGGGCGGGATGCGGGGCGGGACGCGGGTGTTCGGTGGTGTCGCACGAGCCCTACGGGACGGGCCCGCGACCGCCGATGCCGATCCTGGTCGCGACGCCGGTTGCGTGACAAGTGGCTTGTCATACAAAGGTATTGATGGGGCGTCAGTGGGATTGCGGAAAGCGCCGGTGAGAGAGTCCGGGAAAGGACCGGCGAATGCGCCGGCATGCGGGGCGGGGTGACGGGAATCGGTGCCGGAGTTTTCCCGGCCGCCCCGGAATTCGCTTCTCCTCGCGGTGCGCAATGGACATCGACGCAATGGACATCGGCGCAATGGGCGCCGGCGCAATGGGCGCCGGCGCGATGGCGGGCGACTTCGGCCCGGTCCGGCGGATTTCCGGTGCGCCGCCCCCGGGCACGACGAAGGGCCGGTACTCCACCCCCGAGCGGGGGAGTACCGGCCCTTCGTGACGAGCGGTCCGATCAGAGGAGACGGACGGCGCCCGTGGGCATGTCGTAGTTCATGGGGCGCTCGACGATCCCGGTGTTGGGGTTCTGGGCACCGATGAACTTGCCGCCACCGGAGTACACGGCGACGTGGTACGCGCTGCCCTTGGCGCCCCAGTAGACGATGTCGCCCGGCTGCAGGGCGCTCAGGGACACCGAGCGGCCGGCGGTGGACTGCGCCTGGGAGGTGCGCGGCAGGGAGATCCCGGCCTGCTTGTAGGCGGCCTGGACGAGCCCGGAGCAGTCGAACGAGGACGGGCCGGTGCCGCCCATGACGTACGCCTTGCCGAGCTGCGCGCGGGCGAAGTTGAGGATGGCGGACGCGGAGCCCTTGACGGGCGCCGTGACGGTGCCGCTGCCCTGGCCCGAGCCGCTGCCCGAACCGGAGCCCTTGGAGGGCGTGGAGGAGCCCTGCTCGGCGGAGGTGTTGGAGCCCGAGGCCGTCTGGAGGGAGGTGCGCTCGGAGTCGCGGGCGGCGCGCTCGGCGTCGGCCTTGCGGTCCGCCTCCTCCTTGGCCTTCTTCTCGGCGGCCTGCTGCGCGGTCTCCTTGGCCTGCTTCGCCTCGGCGGCGGCACCCGTACGGGCGCTCTCCTCCTGGGCGTTCAGCTCGCCTTCCACGGCGGCCTCGACGGCCGCGACGCGGGTGGTCTCGGCGGCCGTGGTGACCGCGGAGGACACCTCGGCGCCGAGGTTCAGTTCGAGGACCGGCATTTCCATCGTCGTCTCGGCCACGGGCTCCGCGGACGGGGTCGCGCTCGCGGTCCCGGCCATGGCCAGGGTGCTGAGAACGCCACCGGCAACTCCGGCGCGGACCGCGAGCTTCGAGGCGCTGCGGCGCGGCTTCCGGTGGCTGGGTATGTGAGCGGTGTGGGACATGAGAACAACCGCTATCAGGGGGTGGGCGTCCGCTTCAAGAAACGTGGTCTGCGCCACAGTTGCGCGCGGAGGGCGTTAACCGGGCGCGTCGCGGGCCTTATTGACGCCGTAACGGGCGTAACGGACACCCTTTCACAAGCCTGTGATCATGGGGTTTCAGTGTTTAGTCCGAATTTATCCAGGGCCTACCACTGACCCGCACAGATGGCCAAGCCCTCTTTCGGCGGCCCGGATTCCGTGTGACACAGGTCACAGTAACCTCGGGCTTCGGAGGCTCTGTGGCCGGTCCGTGATCCGACTGTGAGCATGCTGTGCGGTTCGTGAACGGATGCACAGCATCCGCTCCCCTTTCATCCCGCCGTCGACTTCCGGCCACCGGCCCCCCGGGTACCCGCTCGCGGTGCCCGCATTCCCCCCTCGCGCGCGCCCGCACCGCCCGCGCGTCCACTCCCGTCCCGTCGGCTTCCCCCGGTCGGGCGACGGCGATTCCTTTACCACCCTCCCCGCCCTCCCGCCAATTTGCCTGCAAGGGCCACCATTTGATAGGGCAACCGGCGCTCCACCTGCGACGACGAGCGTCAATGTCACCTTTGGTGATCATGTGGATGCCTTGCGTACGAAGATCACCACTCAGCGGGCTTCATGATCGTTCGTCAGGTGGTGGAGATCACAAACTCGGTGTTGTTACCCGTGTCGCAGATCACAGACCGGCAGGCATAAGATGCGCAGCAGTCCGGCTTGTGAACTGCCTCACATGCCCCCGTTCCGACTCCGGGGTGATCTTCGCGAGGCGGGACACGCGGCGCCGGCAGCGGTCCAACGGTCAAGGACGACTGGAAGGAGCGAGGAGCGTGAATGCGTACGCGCCCATCCTCGTGCTCGGCGCCCTCGGCGCAGGGTTTGCGATCTTCTCCGTGGTCATGGCCACGCTGATCGGCCCAAAACGGTACAACCGGGCAAAGCTGGAAGCCTATGAGTGCGGCATCGAACCCACTCCGATGCCCGCCGGCGGCGGTCGCTTCCCCATCAAGTACTACCTGACGGCGATGCTCTTCATCGTCTTCGACATCGAAGTTGTCTTCCTCTACCCCTGGGCCGTCACCTTCGACGCCCTGGGGATCTTCGGGCTCGTCGAGATGCTGCTCTTCGTGCTCACCGTCTTCGTCGCCTACGCCTACGTCTGGCGCCGCGGCGGCCTGGAATGGGACTGAGGGGCTGAATACTCCATGGGACTGGAAGAGAAGCTGCCGAGCGGCTTCCTGCTGACCACCGTCGAACAGGCCGCGGGCTGGGTGCGCAAGTCATCCGTCTTCCCGGCCACGTTCGGCCTCGCGTGCTGCGCGATCGAGATGATGACCACCGGAGCCGGCCGCTACGACCTGGCCCGCTTCGGCATGGAGGTCTTCCGCGGTTCCCCGCGGCAGGCCGATCTGATGATCGTGGCCGGCCGGGTCAGCCAGAAGATGGCGCCGGTGCTGCGGCAGGTGTACGACCAGATGCCCGCTCCGAAGTGGGTCATCTCCATGGGCGTTTGCGCCTCTTCGGGCGGAATGTTCAACAACTACGCGATCGTCCAGGGCGTCGACCACATCGTTCCGGTGGACATCTACCTCCCCGGCTGCCCGCCCCGCCCCGAGATGCTGCTGGACGCGATCCTCAAGCTCCACCAGAAGATCCAGGGCGGCAAGCTCGGCGTGAACCGGGAAGAGGCGGCGCGCGAGGCGGAGGAGGCGGCCCTCAAGGCGCTCCCCACCATCGAGATGAAGGGGCTCCTTCGGTGAGCGACGACCCTGCCGTCGAGAACGGCAATAACGTCCCTGCTCCGCGCGACCGGGAGACCCCTGCCGGCCCCGAGGTGATCGGCGTCCGCAAGGGCATGTTCGGCGCCGCGAACGGCGGCGACACCAGCGGCTACAGCGGCCTGGTCCGCACCGTCGCCCTGCCCGGCGAGAGCGCCCGCCCCTACGGCTCGTACTTCGACGAGGTCGTCGACGAGCTCGAAGGCGCCCTGGAGGAGCAGGACCTGGTGCCCTCCAACGTGATCGAGAAGGTCGTCGTCGACCGGGCGGAGCTGACGCTCCACATCGCGCGCGAGCACCTGCCGCGCGTGGCCTCCACCCTGCGCGACGACCCGGCCCTGCGCTTCGAGCTCTGCACCGGTGTCAGCGCCGTGCACTTCCCCGGCGACAAGGGCCGCGAACTGCACGCCGTCTACCACCTGCGCTCGCTCACCCACGGCCGGATCGTGCGGCTGGAGGTGTCCGCCCCGGACGCCGACCCGCACATCCCGTCGATCGTCTCCGTCTACCCGACGAACGACTGGCACGAGCGCGAGGCGTACGACTTCTTCGGGCTGGTCTTCGACGGCCACCCGGCCCTCACCCGGATCATGATGCCGGACGACTGGCAGGGCTTCCCCCAGCGCAAGGACTACCCGCTCGGCGGCATCGCCGTCGAGTACAAGGGCGCCCAGATCCCGGCTCCCGACCAGCGGAGGTCGTACAGCTGATGTCCACGAACCACGCCTCCTCCCGGGAGACCACGGAAGGCACCGTCTACACCGTCACGGGCGGCGACTGGGACGAGGTCGTCCAGTCGGCGGCCCGCGCGGACGACGAGCGGATCGTCGTCAACATGGGTCCCCAGCACCCGTCCACCCACGGCGTGCTCCGCCTGATCCTGGAGATCGACGGCGAGACCGTCACCGAGGCCCGCTGCGGCATCGGCTACCTCCACACCGGCATCGAGAAGAACCTCGAATTCCGGAACTGGACGCAGGGCACCACCTTCGTGACGCGCATGGACTACCTGACGCCGTTCTTCAACGAGACGGCCTACTGCCTCGGCGTCGAGAAGCTCCTCGGGATCACCGAGCAGATCCCCGACCGCGCGACCGTCATCCGCGTCCTGCTCATGGAACTCAACCGGCTCTCCTCCCACCTGGTGTGCATCGCCACCGGCGGTATGGAGCTGGGCGCCACCACGATCATGATCTACGGGTTCCGGGACCGCGAGCTGATCCTCGACGTCTTCGAGCTGATCACCGGCCTGCGCATGAACCACGCGTTCGTCCGCCCCGGCGGCCTCGCCCAGGACCTGCCCCCCGGCGCCGTCGACCAGCTGCGCGACTTCGTGAAGACCATGAAGAAGAACCTGCCGGAGTACGACAAGCTCGCCACCGGCAACCCCATCTTCAAGGCCCGCATGCAGGACGTCGGCTACCTCGACCTCACCGGCTGCATGGCGCTCGGCGCGACCGGACCCGTCCTGCGCTCCGCCGGACTGCCGCACGACCTGCGCAAGTCGGACCCGTACTGCGGCTACGAGAACTACGAGTTCGACGTGCCGACCACCGAGAGCTGCGACTCCTACGGGCGGTTCCTGATCCGCCTGGAGGAGATGCGCCAGTCGCTGCGGATCGTCGAGCAGTGCCTGGACCGGCTGGAGCCCGGACCGGTCATGGTCGCCGACAAGAAGATCGCCTGGCCCGCCCAGCTCGCCATGGGACCCGACGGCCTCGGCAACTCGCTCGACCACATCAAGAACATCATGGGCACCTCCATGGAGGCCCTCATCCACCACTTCAAGCTGGTGACCGAGGGCTTCCGGGTCCCCGCCGGGCAGGCCTACGCGGCCGTCGAGTCCCCCAAGGGCGAGCTCGGCGTCCACGTCGTCTCCGACGGCGGCACCCGCCCCTACCGGGTCCACTTCCGCGACCCGTCCTTCACCAACCTGCAGGCCATGGCAGCGATGTGCGAGGGCGGCCAGGTCGCCGACGTCATCGTCGCCGTCGCCTCCATCGACCCCGTGATGGGAGGCGTCGACCGATGACAGCCCGTCGTGAAACGCAAGGCATCCAGCTGGGGATGCCCCAGCTCCCCGCCCCCGACTTCCCGGCCGACGTCCGGGCCCGGCTCGAAGCGGACGCGAAGGAGGTCATCGCCCGCTACCCCGACAGCCGCTCCGCGCTGCTGCCCCTGCTGCACCTCACGCAGTCCGAGGAGGGGTACGTCTCCCGCACCGGCATCCGCTTCTGCGCCGAGGTGCTGGGCCTGACCACCGCCGAGGTCACCGCGGTCTCGACCTTCTACACGATGTACCGGCGCGGCCCCTCCGGGGACTACCAGGTCGGCGTCTGTACGAACACCCTGTGCGCCGTCATGGGCGGCGACGCCATCTTCGACGAGCTCAAGGAACACCTCGGCGTCGGCAACAACGGGACCACCCCCGACGGGAAGGTCACGCTGGAGCACATCGAGTGCAACGCGGCCTGCGACTACGCCCCCGTGGTGATGGTCAACTGGGAGTTCTTCGACAACCAGACCCCCGACTCGGCGAAGGCCATGGTCGACGACCTGATCGCCGGCCGGCCCGTCGAGCCGACCCGGGGCGCCCCGCTGTGCACCTACAAGGAGACGGCCCGGATCCTGGCCGGCTTCCCCGACGAGCGCGAGGGCGCCGTCGAGGCGAGCGGCGGCGCGGGCCCCGCCTCACTGATCGGCCTGCGGATCGCGCGCGGCGAGACTCCGCACGCCTCGATCGTGCACCCGCGGGGCGAGGCGCGCGGCGACACCGGCACCGAGGGAGGGGAGTGATGTCCGTGTCCACCGAACTGAGCAAGAACGGCACGAGTCCGGAGAAGCTCCTCGCCCCCGTCCTGTCGGCGTTCTGGGACGACCCGCGGTCGTGGACGCTGGAGACCTACCGGCGCCACGAGGGCTACGAGGGACTGCGCAAGGCCCTCGCCATGACGCCCGACGACCTCATCGCCTACGTGAAGGACTCGGGCCTGCGCGGACGCGGCGGCGCGGGCTTCCCCACCGGAATGAAGTGGCAGTTCATCCCGCAGGGCGACGGCAAGCCGCACTACCTCGTCGTGAACGCGGACGAGTCGGAGCCGGGAACCTGCAAGGACATCCCCCTCCTCTTCGCCAACCCGCACTCCCTCATCGAGGGAATGATCATCGCCTGCTACGCGATCCGCTCGCAGCACGCCTTCATCTACCTGCGCGGCGAGACCGTCCCGGTCCTGCGTCGCCTGCACGAGGCCGTGCGCGAGGCGTACGAGGCCGGATACCTCGGCAAGGACATCCTCGGGAGCGGGCTCGACCTCGACATCACCGTGCACGCGGGCGCGGGCGCGTACATCTGCGGCGAGGAGACGGCACTGCTCGACTCCCTCGAAGGCCGGCGCGGTCAGCCCCGGCTGCGTCCCCCGTTCCCTGCCGTCGAGGGCCTCTACGCCTGCCCCACTGTCGTCAACAACGTCGAGTCCATCGCCTCGGTTCCCGCGATCCTGAACAAGGGCAAGGACTGGTTCAAGTCGATGGGGACCGAGAAGTCCCCCGGCTTCACCCTGTACTCGCTGTCCGGGCACGTCAGCGGCCCCGGCCAGTACGAGGCACCGCTCGGCATCACCCTGCGCCAGCTCCTCGACATGAGCGGCGGGATGCGCCCCGGGCACCGGCTGAAGTTCTGGACCCCGGGCGGCTCCTCCACCCCGATGTTCACCGACGAACACCTCGACGTCCCCCTGGACTACGAGGGCGTCGGCGCGGCCGGTTCGATGCTCGGCACCAAGGCCCTCCAGTGCTTCGACGAGACGACCTGCGTCGTCCGCGCCGTCACCCGCTGGACCGAGTTCTACGCCCACGAGTCCTGCGGCAAGTGCACCCCCTGCCGGGAGGGCACGTACTGGCTCGTCCAGCTGCTGCGCGACATCGAGGCCGGCAAGGGCGTCATGTCCGACCTCGACAAGCTGAACGACATCGCCGACAACATCAACGGCAAGTCGTTCTGCGCGCTCGGCGACGGCGCGGCCAGCCCGATCTTCTCCTCGCTCAAGTACTTCCGCGAGGAGTACGAGCAGCACATCACGGGCAAGGGCTGCCCCTTCGACCCCAGGAAGTCGACCCTCTGGGCTGACACGGAGGTGAACGCGTGACCGTCACCACAAACGCCCCCGCCGGTGGCGGCGAGGTGCACAAGGCCCCCGAGGACACGGTCTCCCTGACCATCGACGGCGTCGAGCTGTCGGTGCCCAAGGGAACCCTCGTCATCCGGGCCGCCGAACAACTCGGCATCGAGATCCCCCGGTTCTGCGACCACCCCCTCCTCTCCCCGGCCGGCGCCTGCCGCCAGTGCATCGTCGAGGTGGAGGGCCAGCGCAAGCCGATGGCCTCCTGCACCATCACCTGCACCGACGGCATGGTCGTCAAGACGCAGCTGACCTCGCCGGTCGCCGACAAGGCCCAGCGCGGGGTGATGGAGCTGCTGCTCATCAACCACCCGCTTGACTGCCCCGTCTGCGACAAGGGCGGCGAATGCCCCCTGCAGAACCAGGCGATGTCGCACGGCAACTCCGAATCCCGCTTCGAGGGCCACAAGCGGACCTACGAGAAGCCCGTTCCGATCTCCACGCAGGTGCTCCTGGACCGCGAGCGGTGCGTGCTGTGCGCGCGCTGCACCCGCTTCTCCAACGAGATCGCCGGCGACCCGATGATCGAGCTCGTCGAACGCGGCGCGCTCCAGCAGGTCGGCACCGGCGAGGGCGACCCCTTCCAGTCGTACTTCTCCGGCAACACCATCCAGATCTGCCCCGTCGGCGCCCTCACCTCGGCCGCCTACCGGTTCCGTTCCCGCCCCTTCGACCTCGTCTCCTCCCCGAGCGTGTGCGAGCACTGCGCGGGCGGCTGCGCGACCCGCACCGACCACCGGCGCGGCAAGGTCCTGCGGCGCCTCGCCGCCGAGGACCCCGAGGTCAACGAGGAGTGGGTCTGCGACAAGGGCCGCTTCGGGTTCCGCTACGCGCAGCGCCCGGACCGGCTCACCACCCCGCTGGTGCGCGGCGCCGACGGCGTCCTCGCCCCGGCGAGCTGGCCCGAGGCCCTGGAGGCCGCGGCGAAGGGCCTCGCGGGCGCGCGCGGCCGGGCCGGTGTCCTGACCGGCGGCCGGCTCACCGTCGAGGACGCCTACGCCTACGCCAAGTTCGCCCGCGTCGTCCTCGACACCAACGACATCGACTTCCGGGCCCGCGTGCACAGCGCCGAGGAGGCCGACTTCCTGGCCGCCTCCGTCGCCGGCACCGGCAAGGACCTCGACGGCACCGGCGTCACCCACACCTCGCTGGAGGCCGCGCCGACCGTGCTGCTCGCCGGCATCGAGGCGGAGGAGGAGGCGCCCGGCGTCTTCCTGCGACTGCGCAAGGCCCACCGCAAGCACAAGCAGCAGACCTTCGCGCTGGCCCCCTTCGCGAGCCGCGGCCTGGACAAGGCGGGCGGCATCCTGCTGGCCGCCGCCCCCGGCACCGAACCCGAGTGGCTGGACGCCCTCGCCACCGGCACCGGCCTGGAGGCCGGCGGGTCCGTCGCCGCCGAGGCGCTGCGCCGGCCCGGCGCGGTCATCGTCGTCGGGGAACGCCTCGCGGGCGTACCCGGAGCGCTGACCGCCGCCGTACGGGCGGCCGACGCGACCGGGGCCCGCCTGGTGTGGATCCCGCGCCGGGCCGGGGAACGGGCCGCCGTCGAGGCGGGCGCCCTGGCGTCGCTGCTGCCCGGGGGCCGCCCCGCCACCGACCCGCGGGCCCGCGACGAGGTCGCGACCGCCTGGGGGCTGGACGAACTCCCGCACCGCCACGGCCGCGACACCGGCCAGATCGTGGAGGCCGCCGCCACCGGCGAGCTGTCCGCGCTCCTCGTCGGCGGCGTCGAGGTCACCGACCTGCCCGACCCGGCCCGCGCCCGGACCGCCCTCCAGGAGGCCTTCGTCGTCTCCCTGGAACTGCGGCCCGGCGAGGTCACCGACCACGCCGACGTGGTCCTGCCCGTCGCCGCGGTCGCCGAGAAGGCCGGCTCGTTCATCAACTGGGAGGGCCGGGTGCGTCCCTTCGAGGCCGCCCTCAAGCCCGACCAGATGACCCGCCGCCTCGCCCCCGCCGACGCCCGCGTGCTGCACATGCTGGCCGACGCCGCGGACCGGCCCATCGCCCTGCCCGACGTGCACGCAGTACGCCGGGAACTGGAACGGCTCGGACCCTGGGAGGGCGCGCTCGCAGCCGAGCAGTCCACCGACCGGGTACCGCTGCCGCGGCCCGCCGCCGGGGAGGCGGTGCTCGCCGGCCACCGGCTGCTGCTGGACCTCGGCCGGCTCCAGGAGGGCGACGAGGCCCTCGCCGGAACCCGGCACGAGGCACCGGCCCGCCTGTCGGCCGCCACCGCAGCCGAGACCGGCGTCAAGGACGGCGACGTCCTCGCGGTGACCGGCCCGGCCGGCTCGGTGGAACTCCCGCTGCGGATCACCGAAATGCCCGACCGGGTGGTGTGGCTGCCGCTGAACTCCACCGGTTCCGGCGTGTACTCCGACACCGGAGCCCGCCCCGGCACCCTCGTACGCATCGGACCGGCGGTCCCGGCCGCCGCCACCGGTGACACCACTGCGGAGGTGGGAGCGTGAACGCGGTACCCGGTGACCTCGTACAGCTGGCCGCGGAGGACCTGTCGCTGTTCGGCAGGGACGTCTGGTGGCTCGTCGTCATCAAGGCGGTGTTCTGCTTCGCCTTCCTGATGGTGACCGTGCTGTTCTCCATCGTGTGGGAGCGCAAGGTCGTCGCCTGGATGCAGCTGCGCATCGGCCCCAACCGGCACGGCCCCTGGGGCATGCTCCAGTCGCTCGCCGACGGCATCAAGCTGATGCTGAAGGAAGACGTCATCGTCAAGCGGGCCGACAAGGTGGTGTACGTCCTGGCCCCGATCATCGCGGCGATCCCGGCCTTCATGGCCATCGCGGTGATCCCCTTCGGCCCGGCCGGCAACGAGGTCTCGATCTTCGGCCAGCGCACCACGATGCAGCTGACCGACCTGCCCATCGCGATGCTGTACATCCTCGCGGTGGCCTCGGTCGGCATCTACGGCATCGTCCTCGCGGGCTGGTCCTCGGGCTCCACCTACCCGCTGCTCGGCGGACTGCGGTCCTGCGCGCAGATGATCTCCTACGAGATCGCGATGGGCGCGGCCTTCGCCTCGGTGTTCCTCTACTCCGGGTCGATGTCGACCTCGGCGATCGTGGAGGCCCAGGCCGACCGCTGGTTCATCATCCTGCTGCCGGTGTCGTTCATCATCTACGTCATCACGATGGTCGGCGAGACGAACCGCGCCCCCTTCGACATGCCGGAGTCCGAGGGCGACCTGGTCGGCGGCTTCAACACCGAGTACTCGTCCATCAAGTTCGCGCTGTTCATGCTGGCCGAGTACGTCAACATGGTCACCGTCTCCGCGGTCTCCGTCACCCTGTTCCTGGGCGGCTGGCGGGCCCCGGCGCCGATCTCCACCTACTGGGAGGGCGCGAACCACGGCTGGTGGCCGATGCTCTGGTTCGTCCTCAAGGTGCAGCTGCTGCTGTTCTTCTTCATCTGGCTCCGCGGCACCCTGCCCCGCGTCCGCTACGACCAGCTGATGAAGCTCGGCTGGAAGGTCCTCATCCCGGTCTCCGTGGTCTGGCTGATGCTGGTCGCCACCGTCCGGGCGCTGCGCAACGAGGCCTACGACTTCAGCGAGATCGTCCTGTACGTCGGCGGGGCCGTCGTCGCGATCCTGCTGCTGTCCTTCGTCGTCGACCTGTTCCGGGACAAACGCGAGAAGGCCGCCGTCGAGCAGGCCGACAAGGCCGCCGCGGCCGAGCCGTTCGACCCGTTGGCGGGCGGGTTCCCCGTACCGCCCAAGCCCGGCCAGCACCTGGCACCCGTACCGCGCCGACGGTCCCGCAGCGAGCGGGAGCTGATCGTCAGCGGCGGCACGAACACCGACAGCGACCGAGAGGAGGGTGCGGGAAATGTCTGACGAGAAGTGGCAGAACCCGGTGGCCGGCTTCGGCGTGACCTTCAAGGCCATGTTCAAGAAGCGCCTCACCGAGCAGTACCCGGAGCAGCAGAAGACCACCGCTCCACGCTTCCACGGACGGCACCAGCTCAACCGCCACCCCGACGGTCTGGAGAAGTGCATCGGGTGCGAGCTGTGCGCCTGGGCCTGTCCCGCCGACGCCATCTACGTGGAGGGCGCGGACAACTCCGAGGAGGAGCGCTACTCCCCGGGCGAGCGGTACGGCCGCGTCTACCAGATCAACTACGCCCGCTGCATCCTGTGCGGGCTGTGCGTCGAGGCGTGCCCGACCCGGGCGCTGACCATGACGAACGAGTTCGAACTGGCGGACTCCAGCCGTGAGTCGCTGATCTACACCAAGGAGCAGCTCCTCGCCGGCCTGACCGAGAACATGGTCGAGGCCCCGCACTCGGTGTTCCCCGGGACCGACGAGCAGGACTACTACCGGGGGCTGGTGACGGGGGCCGCCCCGGGCACGGTCCGGCAGACGGCCGTCTCCAAGGGCGAGGTCGCCGAACCCGCCGAGGGGGTGGAGGCATGAGCGCCCTGGCGACCACCGCCCTCCCCGCCGGCTCCCTGGACGCGGCCAACCTCGCCGCCGGCTCGCTGACCTCCACGGGTGAGGCGATCCAGTTCTGGATCCTCGGCACCGTCGCCGTCATCGGCGCGCTCGCCACGATCCTCATGAAGAAGGCCGTGCACAGCGCGCTCAGCCTCGCCGGGACGATGATCATCCTCGCGGTCTTCTACCTCGCCAACGGGGCGTACTTCCTGGGCGTCGTCCAGGTCATCGTCTACACCGGCGCCATCATGATGCTGTTCCTCTTCGTGGTCATGCTCGTCGGCGTCACCGCCGCCGACTCCCTGAAGGAGACCATCAAGGGCCAGCGCTGGCTCGCCGTCCTGTGCGGACTCGGCTTCGGCGTCCTGCTGATCGCCGGCATCGGCCAGGCCGGGCTCAGCCACTTCAACGGGCTCGGCCGGATCAACTCCGGCGGCCACGTCGAGGGCCTCGCCACGCTGATCTTCACCAAGTACGTGTTCGCCTTCGAGCTCACCGGTGCCCTGCTGATCACCGCGACCGTCGGCGCGATGGTGCTCACCCACCGCGAGCGCACCGAGCGGGCCGCCACCCAGCGCGAGCTCGCCGAGAAGCGCGTGCGCGACGGGGTGCAGCTCCCGCCGCTGCCGGCGCCCGGCGTCTACGCCCGGCACAACGCCGTGGACGTGGCCGGTCTGCTGCCGGACGGCACCCCGTCCGAGCTGACCGTCAACAAGACGCTCCGCGCCCGCGGCCAGATCCGCGACGTGTCCAGCGAGGCGCTGAACGACCTGAAGGCGCTGGAGCAGGCGTCGTCGGACCGCCTCGGCCGTGAGGAGGCATCGAAGTGAATCCGGTCAACTACCTGTACCTGGCCGCCCTGCTGTTCACCATCGGCGCGACCGGAGTGCTCATCCGGAAGAACACGATCGTGCTGTTCATGTGCGTCGAGCTGATGCTCAACGCCTGCAACCTCGCGTTCGTGGCGTTCTCCCGGATGCACGGAAACCTCGACGGCCAGATCATCGCCTTCTTCACGATGGTCGTCGCCGCCGCGGAGGTCGTGGTGGGCCTCGCGATCATCGTGTCGTTGTTCCGCACCCGCCACTCGGCCTCGGTCGACGACGCCAACCTGATGAAGCTGTAAGGGGCGTTCACACAGTGGAGAATCTGATTGCGCTGCTGGTGGCGGCGCCCCTGCTCGGGGCGGCGGTGCTGCTCTGCGGCGGACGCCGGCTCGACAAGGTCGGTCACTGGCTCGGTACCCTGCTCGCCGCCGTCTCCTTCGGCATCGGCGTCGCCCTGTTCGCCGACATGCTGGGGCGGAGCGCCGACGACCGGACCCTGCACCAGCGGCTGTTCAGCTGGATCCCGGTGGAGGGCTTCCAGGCGGACATCGCCTTCCAGCTGGACCAGCTGTCGATGACCTTCGTCCTGCTGATCTCCGGGGTGGGCACGCTCATCCACGTGTACTCGATCGGGTACATGGAGCACGACGAGCGCCGCCGCCGCTTCTTCGGCTACCTCAACCTGTTCGTCGCGGCCATGCTGCTGCTGGTCATCGCCGACAACTACCTGCTGCTGTACTTCGGCTGGGAGGGCGTGGGCCTCGCCTCCTACCTCCTGATCGGCTTCTGGCAGCACAAGCCCAGCGCGGCCACCGCCGCGAAGAAGGCCTTCCTCGTCAACCGCGTCGGCGACATCGGCCTGTCGATCGCGATCATGCTGATGTTCACCACCTTCGGGACGTTCGCCTTCGGACCGGTCCTCGGCTCCGTCGGCGAGACCTCCGAGGGCACGCTCACCGCGATCGGCCTGATGCTGCTGCTCGCCGCCTGCGGCAAGTCGGCGCAGGTGCCGCTCCAGTCCTGGCTCGGTGACGCGATGGAGGGCCCGACCCCGGTCTCGGCCCTCATCCACGCAGCCACCATGGTCACCGCGGGCGTCTACCTGATCGTCCGGTCCGGGGCCATCTTCAACGGGGCGCCCGACGCACAGCTCGTCGTCACCGTCGTCGGCGCCGTCACGCTGCTCTTCGGTGCGATCGTCGGTTGCGCGAAGGACGACATCAAGAAGGCCCTCGCGGGCTCCACGATGTCGCAGATCGGCTACATGATCCTCGCCGCGGGCCTCGGCCCCATCGGCTACGTCTTCGCGATCATGCACCTGGTGACGCACGGCTTCTTCAAGGCGGGCCTCTTCCTCGGCGCCGGTTCCGTGATGCACGGGATGAACGACGAGGTCGACATGCGCAAGTACGGCGGCCTGCGGAAGTACATGCCGATCACCTTCGTGACCTTCGGACTCGGCTACCTCGCCATCATCGGCTTCCCGGGCCTGTCGGGCTTCTTCTCCAAGGACATGATCATCGAGGCGGCCTTCGCGAAGGGCGGCACCCAGGGCTGGATCCTCGGCGGCGTGACCCTGCTGGGCGCGGGCATCACCGCCTTCTACATGACCCGCGTCATGCTCCTCACCTTCTTCGGCGAGAAGCGCTGGCAGCCGGACGCGGACGGCCACGCGCCGCACCCGCACGAGTCCCCGAAGTCCATGACCATCCCGATGATCGTGCTCGCCTTCGGGTCGGTCTTCGCCGGTGGGTTCTTCGAGATCGGCGACCGCTTCCTCAACTGGCTGGAGCCCGTCACCGGCTACGAGCACGGCCACCCGCCGGTCAGCGCCCTGACGGTGACGGCCGCCACCATGGTCGTCCTCGTCATCGGTGTCGGCATCGCCTGGGTCATGTACGGCAAGAAGCCCGTCCCGGTCGTCGCCCCGCGCGGCTCGCTCCTCACCCGGGCGGCCCGCCGGGACCTGTTCCAGGACGACTTCAACCACGTCGTCCTCGTCCGCGGCGGCGAGCACCTGACCCGCTCGCTCGTCTACCTCGACCACAGCGTGGTCGACGGAGTGGTCAACGGCACGGCCGCCTCGGTCGGCGGGCTCTCGGGCCGGCTGCGCAAGCTGCAGAACGGCTACGCCCGCAGCTACGCGGTCTCGATGTTCGGGGGCACGGCGATCCTCATCGCCGCGACCCTGCTGATGAGGGCGGTGTGAGATGAATTTCCCGCTTCTGACGGTGACGGCCGCGGTCCCCGCGGTCGGCGCGATCCTGACGGCGGCCGTACCGGCCGCCCGCCGGACCGCCGCCAAGTGGCTCGCGCTGCTCTTCTCGCTGGCGACGCTGGCGCTGGCCGTGCTCGTCGCGGTCCGCTTCGACCCGAGCGGTGACCGCTACCAGCTCACCGAATCCCGTTCCTGGATCGCCGACTTCGGCGTCCGCTACGAACTCGGCGTCGACGGCATCGGGGTGGCGCTGATCGCGCTCACCGCGCTGCTCATCCCCTTCGTGATCGCGGCCGGCTGGAACGACGCCGACCCTCTGGAGACCAACTCCTCGCGCTGGCGTCCGACCCAGGGCTTCTTCGCCCTGATCCTCATGGTCGAGGCGATGGTGATCATCTCCTTCGCCGCGACCGACGTCTTCCTCTTCTACATCTTCTTCGAAGCCATGCTCATCCCGATGTACTTCCTCATCGGTGGCTTCGGCGACCGGGCCCACTCCGGGTCCGACGAGAACGCGGCCGCGCAGCGCTCGTACGCGGCGGTCAAGTTCCTCCTCTACAACCTGGCCGGCGGGCTCATCATGCTGGCCGCCGTCATCGGGCTGTACGTGGTCGCCGGGAACTTCTCCCTCCAGGAGATCACCGCCGCCCGCGCCGCGGGCACCCTGGACATGGCGACCAACACCGAGAGGCTGCTGTTCCTCGGCTTCTTCTTCGCCTTCGCGGTGAAGGCCCCGCTGTGGCCGCTGCACACCTGGCTGCCGAACGCGATGGGTGAGGCCACCGCCCCGGTCGCCGTCCTGATCACCGCGGTCGTCGACAAGGTCGGCACCTTCGCGATGCTCCGCTTCTGCCTCGGGCTGTTCCCCGACGCCAGCAAGTGGGCCACGCCGGTGATCCTCGTCCTCGCCCTGATCAGCATCGTCTACGGGGCGCTGGTCGCGGTCGGACAGCGCGACATCAAGCGGCTGGTCGCCTACGCGTCGATCTCCCACTTCGGGTTCATCATCATGGGCATCTTCGCGATGACCTCCCAGGGCCAGTCCGGCGCGACGCTGTACATGGTCAACCACGGCATCTCGACGGCGGCGCTGATGCTGGTCGCCGGCTTCCTGATCTCGCGGCGCGGCTCGCGGCTCATCGCCGACTACGGCGGCGTCCAGAAGGTGGCCCCGGTCCTCGCCGGCACCTTCCTGATCGGCGGACTCGCCACCCTGTCACTGCCGGGCCTCGCACCGTTCGTCAGCGAGTTCCTGGTCCTGGTCGGCACGTTCGCCCGCTACCCGGTCGTCGGCATCATCGCGACCGTCGGCATCGTGCTCGCCGCGCTGTACACGCTGGTGCTGTACCAGCGCACGATGACCGGCCCCGTGAAGGAGGAGGTCCGCACCATGCCGGACCTGCGCCTGCGGGAGGTGCTGGTGGTGGCCCCGCTGATCGCGCTGCTGATCGGCCTGGGCGTCTACCCCAAGCCCCTGACCGAGATCGTCAACCCGGCGGTCGAGCACACCATGTCGGACGTACAGCAGACCGACCCCGAGCCCGAGGTGGAGGCGGCCAAGTGAGCACGACAGCTACGGGCCTTTGGGCCCTGGCCGCGGAACCGATCGACCGGATCCCGGCCCCGCACATCGAGTACGCCCAGCTCGCGCCCACGCTCATCGTGGTGGGCGCGGCCATCCTCGGCATCCTCGTCGAGGCGTTCGTCCCCCGCAGGTCCCGCTACTACGTCCAGGTGTTCCTCGCCGTCGCCGCGCTGGCCTCGGCCTTCGCCGCGGTCGTCGGCCTCGCGGCCGGCGGGTACGGCGGCAGCAAGGCGCAGATCGCCGCCATGGGCGCCATCGCGGTGGACGGCCCGGCCCTGTTCCTCCAGGGCACCATCCTGCTCGCCTCGATCGTGGCGATGTTCACCTTCGCCGAGCGGCGCCTGGACCCGGAGGCCCACGGCAACCGGGTGGACTCCTTCGCCGCGCAGGCCGCGTCCGTGCCGGGCAGCGACAGCGAGAAGGCCGCCGTCAGGGCCGGGTTCACCACCACCGAGGTGTTCCCGCTGGCCCTGTTCGCGGTCGCCGGCATGCTGATCTTCCCGGCGGCCAACGACCTGCTGACGCTGTTCATCGCGCTGGAGGTCTTCTCCCTCCCGCTGTACCTGCTCTGCGCCGTCGCCCGCCGCCAGCGGCTGATGTCGCAGGAGGCGGCGGTCAAGTACTTCCTGCTCGGCGCCTTCTCCTCGGCGTTCCTGCTGTTCGGCATCGCCCTGCTCTACGGGTACTCCGGATCCGTCTCGTACGCGGTCATCGCGGACGTGGTGGACGGTACGGTCGCCAAGACCGACCCGGCGCTGGCCGCCACCATGGGCAACGACGCGCTGCTGCTGATCGGTGGCGCGCTGATCCTGATGGGCCTGCTGTTCAAGGTCGGCGCGGTCCCCTTCCACATGTGGACCCCGGACGTCTACCAGGGCGCCCCGACCCCGGTCACCGGCTTCATGGCCGCCGCGACGAAGGTCGCCGCGTTCGGCGCGCTGCTGCGCCTGCTGTACGTGGTCCTGCCGGGCCTGCGCTGGGACTGGCGGCCGGTGATGTGGGGCGTCGCGATCGTCACGATGCTGGCCGGCGCGGTCATCGCGGTGACCCAGACCGACGTGAAGCGGCTCCTGGCGTACTCGTCGATCGCGCATGCGGGGTTCATCCTCGCCGGTGTGATCGCGACGTCGGCGGAGGGCGTGCAATCGGTCCTCTTCTACCTGGGCGCCTACTCCTTCGTGACGATCGGCGCCTTTGCGGTGGTCACGCTGGTGCGCGACGCGGGCGGCGAAGCCACCCACCTGTCGAAGTGGGCCGGGCTGGGGCGGCGTTCGCCGCTCACCGCGGCGGTGTTCGCGGTGTTCCTGCTGGCCTTCGCGGGCATCCCGCTGACGTCCGGGTTCACCGGCAAGTTCGCGGTGTTCAAGGCGGCGGCCGAGGGTGGTGCCGGGGCGCTCGTCGTGGTCGGCGTCATCTCGTCGGCGATCGCCGCGTTCTTCTACGTCCGGGTGATCGTGCTCATGTTCTTC
Organism: Streptomyces sp. NPDC057939; assembly: GCF_042887545.1. Taxonomy (NCBI): domain Bacteria; kingdom Bacillati; phylum Actinomycetota; class Actinomycetes; order Kitasatosporales; family Streptomycetaceae; genus Streptomyces; species Streptomyces sp. NPDC057939. The sequence goes on along the minus strand of NZ_JBHVPG010000057.1, from coordinate 25,578 downwards.
AGTGAGCCGAAGGCGGACGGCCCGACGGTGGCGGTGCCCTCGCCGCTGACGATGACGACCATCGCGGTCGGCGTCGCGGTCACCCTCGTCCTCGGCCTGGCCCCGCAGTACTTCCTGGACCTGGCGGGGCAGGCGAGCACCTTCGTCCGCTGACCGGTCCGCGACACCACCAGGGCCCGGCTTCCCACGGGGGGAGCCGGGCCCTGGTGTCGTGCGCGGGGCTATTCGGCCCGCTGTCGCTTCGCCGTGATGGAGGTGAGGTCGAGGTCGACGGGGAAGGGGACGGAGACCTTCAGGCGGTCGTGGAAGATCCCGGTGGCGACGTAGCCGCCACTGGCCGGTTCCCGCTCGAAGACGTACACGACGGCGCGGCCGTCCTTGTTCTCGACCCGCCAGTAGTGGGGGATTCCCGCGCGGGCGTACTTGAGCGGCTTGGTCTCGCGGTCGCGGTCGACGGACTCGGGAGAGACGACCTCGATGGCCAACAGGACGGCTTCGGCGGGGAACCGGGTCTGTGCCAGGTCGGTGAGGACGTCCTCGCGGCACACGATGACGTCGGGTTCGGGTCGGTTGCGGCGGTCGATGTCGATGGTGAACTCGCGCAGGACTTCCAGCGCGGTGGGGGCCAGCGCGTCCAGTTGCCGCTCGAAGAAGGTGACCGCCCGCGTGTGGAAGAGGGTCTGCGGACTCACGAAGATCAGGCTCCCGTCGATCAGCTCCGTGTGCGGAGGCAGATTCGGAAGCGTGTCCAGGTCGTCCGCGGTCCAGCCGCCCGGAGGCGGGATCGGCCAGCTGTGTTCCGGGTTCATCAGTGCTCCCATGGGCGGGATCCTCGCAAGCCCGTCCAGGGTATCGCCGGGGTCCCGGGGCGAAGTCGCCCTTACGGGTGAGTCATATGCCCCGGGCACATCGGTGAGGGGGCGGCTCCGTCAGTGGTGGCCGTGGGCCGGGGTGGTGGCGGTGCCCGTGGTGGTCTTCTTCGGGCACTTCAGGGCCGTGTTCCAGTTGTGGAAGCGGCCCGCCGGGTTCTCCTTGTACGCCCACATGTGCAGGTCGTAGTGCTTCGGCATGCCCGCCCAGTGGCCCGGCATGGGGCCGTCGAAGGGCAGGCCGAACATCGACGGCCGGTCGTCGGCGGTCTTCAGGTCCTGGTCCCGGTCGGTGGCCATCCACTCCACCGTCTGGAGGGTGCGGCGGCCGTGCCGGTCCTTCTCGGTGCTGTACAGCAGCGCGGTGGGCTTCGCGGGGTCCGTCGACCCCCAGTTGGCCTGCTTGACGTAGTGGTAGCCCATGGCGCCCGCGCCGAACGGGTTGTTCATGCAGGCCTCGCCGTGCGGCACGTACCCGTCCTTGAGGGCCTGCCGCTCGTCCACGTACTTGGCGGTCACCGCGATGGCCGTGGCCATGTCGCGCATCGCCTTCCTGTTGCGGGGGTCGGGCGCCGGACCTTCGACGGCCGAGGCGGCCGGGGCGAGGGCGAGCGCCACGGCCGCGGCGGCGGCGAGGGCCAGGGTGCGGGTGGACACGAGCATGGCAGGGCCTCCTGCGCTGCGGGGACTTCGGCTGTCCGAGCAGCATGTGCGGGCCCGGGTCCGGCCCGCCACGCGGGCGGGCCGGACGGATGAGCTAAACGGCCCGCCCGGCGTACGCGCGGACGTCCGCGTCCGCGTCACCCGTCGCCCCGGCGAGCGCCGTACGGGCCGGAGCCGAGTCCCGGTGCCGCAGCAGCGCGAGCACCGCCGCCTTGCGGACGTCCGCGTTCGCGTCGGCGGCCAGCGCCCCCGCCAGGGCCGGGACCGCTTCCTCGGCCGCCGCCGGACCGAGGGCCGCCGCCGCCCCCGCCCGGACCTGCCAGGCCGGATCGGCCAGCGCCGCCGCCGCCCGCGCCGCGTAACCGGCCGGGCAGCCCGTCTGCGCCAGGGCGGCCAGCGCGGCGCCCCGGACCAGCGGATCGGCGTCGTCCAGCAGCGGGTCCAACGGCTCCGGCGTCGGCGCGTGCACCGCCGCGAGCCCCTTCGCGACCGCCACCCGCACCTCGCGCGCCGGATCGGCGGCGGCCGCCGCCAGGGCCGGTACCGCGTCGACGGAGACCAGGGCCCGCACGGCGTGGATCCTGACCTCGATGTCGGTGTCGGCCAGCGAGGCGGCGTACAGCACGGCGTCGCCGAGCCGCAGGGCGCGCAACGCCTCCAGGGCCGCCGCGCGGACGGCCGGGTCGGCTACCGCGAGGGCCGCCCGTAGGCCGGCCGCCAACGCGGGCTCGGCCGGCAGTACTTCGAGGAGCTCTCGCAGCGCCGCCGCGGCCACCGCGCGCACCTGCCCCGCCGGGTCGGCGAGCCGCGCCGCGAGGGCCGGCCCGGCTCCGGCGGGCAGGGTCTCGCCGAGGGTGGCCACGGCCGCCGCCCGCAGCGCCGGGTCCGGGTCGGTCAGGTAGGGCAGGAGCGCGTCCAGGTCCGGCTCCTCCTCGGCCAGCCCGACCAGCCGCAGCAACCGCTCACCGGGCGCGGCGGCGGCAGGGGGGCCGGCCGGGGTGGGCGTCCCTGCACCGGGCCCTGCACCGGGCCCTGCACCGGGCCCGCCGGCGGCCCGGCCGGCCGCCGGCGCCGCGCTGCGTCCGCCGGCCGTTGCCACCGGGACGAGCACGACCTCGCCCAGCTCGCGCGACGGCCCCGGCGACGGCTCGAACCCGGGCACGGGCACCACGTACGGCTCGACCGGCCGGGCGGTGAACACCATCGCCCCGGACGGGGATTTGCGCAGGTCAAGATGGTGAAGCCAGCCGTCGTCGTCGCGCTCGGGGTGGTCCAGGCGCTCGTGGTACAGCCCCCAGCGGGACTCCGTGCGCGCCAGTGAGGACCGCGCCGCCATCTCCGCGCAGTCCCGGATGAAGGACACCTCCGCGCACCGCATCAGCTCGTGCGCGGTGGTCGCGCCCATCCCGGCGATCTCGTCGGTCATCCGCTCGAACGCCGCCACCGCCAGAGACAGCTTCGCGCCCGTCTTCGGCGGGGCGACGTAGTCGTTGACGAACCGCCGCAGCTTGTACTCCACCTGCGGCTGCGGCGGCCCCTGCGGATGGCGCAGCGGTCGGTAGATCAGCTCGTGCGCCGCCGCCACCTGATCGGCCGGCAGGTCCCCCTCGTACGCGGTGTACCGGGAGGCGTCCGCGCCCGCCAGGTCACCGAACACGAACGCGCCGATCATGTAGTTGTGCGGTACGGAGGCCAGGTCGCCGGCCGCGTACAGCCGGGGGACGGTCGTGCGCGCGTGGTCGTCGACGCGCACGCCCGAGGCCGAGTGGCCGCCGCACAGCCCGATCTCCGAGATGTGCATCTCGATGTCGTGCGTGCGGTAGTCGTGGCCGCGCCCCGCGTGGAAGGTGCCGCGGGTGGGGCGTTCCGTCGTGTGCAGGATCGACTCCAGCGAGGCCACCGTCTCCTCGGGGAGGTGGCTGAGCTTGAGGTAGACCGGCCCCCGGTCGGAGGCGAGTTCGGCGGCGAACTCCGACATCATCCGGCCCGACCAGTAGTCGGAGTCGACGAACCGTTCGCCGTGCCGGTTGACCTGGTAGCCGCCGAACGGATTGGCCACGTACGCGCACGCCGGACCGTTGTAGTCCTTGATCAACGGGTTGATCTGGAAGCACTCGATCCCGGTGAGCGCGGCGCCCGCGTGGTAGGCCATCGCGTACCCGTCACCGGCGTTGGTCGGGTTCTCGTACGTCCCGTACAGGTAACCGGAGGCGGGCAGCCCGAGCCGGCCGCACGGGCCCGTCGCCAGCACCACGGCGCCCGCGCGGACCGTCACGAAGGCGCCCGTACGGGTGTTGAAGGCGGCCGCCCCGATGGCGCGGCCGTCCTCGGGCGAGGTCAGCACCCGCACCGGCATCACCCGGTTCTCGATGCGGATGCGCTCGCGCATCTCGCGGCGCCGCAGCTGCCGGTAGAGGACCTTCTTGACGTCCTTGCCCTCGGGCATCGGCAGCACGTACGAGCCGGACCGGTGCACCTGGCGCACCGCGTACTCGCCGTGCTCGTCCTTCTCGAACTTCACCCCGTACGACTCCAGGCGCCGCACCATGTCGTGGCCGCGGGTCGCGGTCTGGCGGACGGTGGACTGGTCGACGACGCCGTCGTTGGCGCGGGTGATCTCGGCGACGTAGTCGTCCGGTTCGGCGCGGCCCGGGATGACGGCGTTGTTGACGCCGTCCATGCCCATGGCGAGGGCACCGGAGTGGCGCACGTGCGCCTTCTCCAGGAGCAGGACCCGTGCCCCGCGCTCGGCGGCGGTCAGGGCCGCCATCGTGCCGGCGGTGCCGCCGCCGATGACGAGGACGTCGCAGGAGAGTTCCTCGGCGTCGCCGATCGCGGGGATGTCCACGGTGCTGCCTTTCGGGGTGGTGGGGCGGGCCGTACGGACGTACGGGTCAGAGGGATTCGAGGATCCGGCGGCGCAGGGCCGGGTCCGGGGCCGTACGGGTCCGGGGGCGCGGGACGTCGAACACGTCGAGGATCCGGCCGGAGCCGAGGAGCGCGACGCGGTCGCCGAGGTGGAGGGCCTCGTCCACGTCGTGCGTGACGAACACGACGGTGGCCCCGGTCCCGGAGAGGACCCCGATCAGGAGGTCCTGCATCTCGGCACGGGTCTGGGCGTCGAGCGCGCCGAACGGTTCGTCCATGAGGACGGCGCGGGGGCGCGCGGCGAGGGCGCGGGCCAGCTGCACGCGTTGGCGCTGGCCGCCCGAGAGCTGGTGCGGGAGCTTGTGCGCGTGCTCGGCGAGCCCGACCCGCTCCAGCCAGGCCGCGGCCGTGGCCCGACGCGCGGCCCGGCGGGCCAGGAAGGAACCGCCGGGCCCGCTTCGGCGGTCGTCGGGGGTGGGGTTGGCCGCGGTGGCGGCGTCGGCCTCGATGCCGGCGGATCCGCGGATGGCCAGGGGGAGTTCGACGTTGGCCCGTACCGTCCGCCAGGGCAGCAGGGCGTCGTCCTGGAACACCAGCGCCCGGTCGGCGTCCGGCCCGGTGACGGCCCGTCCGTCCTGTTCGACGGTCCCGTCCAGTGGCGGCAACAGCCCGGCCAGGGCCCGCAGCAGCGTCGACTTCCCGCACCCGGAGGGGCCCACGACGGCCAGCACCTCCCCGGCCTCGACCGTGAGGTCGACCCCGTCGAGGACGGGACTCCCGGCGTGCCCGAGCCGTACGCGGCGCAGCGCGAGCTCCGCCCCCGGTGCCGGGCGGGCTACGGACGCGGCGCCGGTCACGGTGTTGGTGTGGATCTCGGTGTCGATGTCGGTCGGGCTCACGGGGCGTCCTCTCGGTCGGAAGAGCTGAGGACCCCGGCGGCGCTCGGGGCCGGACCGCCGGCGGACCCGGCGGACGCGACGACGCCACCCCGCACCGGCCCCCCGGAACCACCCGCACCCCGCGCCCCCGCCGAACCGGCCGCCGGCCCCTCCGCGGCACCGGCCGTCACATTGGCTGTCGGGATGTCGGTCGAACCGGCCGCCGGATCGGCCGCCGGCCCCTCCGCGGCACCCGCCGTCGGGCGGGCAGGCGGCACGTTCCCGCCGTTCCGGCCGGTCACCGCGGCCCGGGCCTTGCGGCGGGCCGGGCGGGGGAGGGTCGCGGGGCCCGGGGCCGTCTCGCGGGACGGGAGCCAGTGGGTCAGGCGGCGGCCGGCCCGTTCCACGGCCGTGGAGGTCAGCCAGCCCAGCGCGCCGATGGTGACCATGCCGACGAAGACCCCCGGGTAGTCGACCACCGTGTAGTCCTGCCAGGTCCGGTACCCGACCCCGTACTCACCGGAGATCATCTCGGCGGAGATCACGCAGATCCAGGACACCCCGATGCCCACCGACAGCCCGCCGAACACGCCCGGCAGGGCCCCCGGCAGCACCACCGAGAACAGCACCCGCCGCCGGCCGGCGCCCATCGTGAGGACGGCCTCCTCCCACACCGGCGACAGGGCCGCCACCGCGTGCCGGGTCGAGACCAGCACCGGGAAGAACGCCGCCGTGCAGGTGATGAACACGATGCCCTGCTCGTTGGACGGGAACAGCAGGATCGCGACGGGAACCAGCGCGATCGCCGGCACCGGCCGCAGCACCTCCACCAGCGGCCCCAACAGGTCGGCCGCGATCCGCGACCGGGCGATGGCCGTGCCCGCCGCCACGCCCAGGACGGCGGCCAGCGCGAAGCCCGTCACGATCCGGCTCAGGCTGGACCCCAGGTCCTCCCAGTACGGGCCGGCCGTCGCCCGTTCGGCGAGCTTGCGCGCCACCTCGACGGCCGTCGGGAACTGCTCGAAGCGCAGCCACAGGTTCACGTCCAGCGAGGTCAGCACCTGCCACAGGAGCAGCGCCGCCCCCAGCGAGGCCACGCGCAGCGCCCGGCGGCCGGCGGTCACGAGGCGAGCCCGATGGCCTCGGCCCAGCCGACGGTCCGCGCCCCGGAGTCCCGGTGCGCCTCGACGTACGCCTTCGCGCCCGCCGTCGTGACGAACGCGCGCAGCTCGGTGCCCTCGGCGACCCACACCGCCTTGTCGGCGAACCAGAGGGTGCCGGTCACCGCGTCCGGTACGTACGCCGCGCGGACGTCGGCCCCGCGGGCCGCCTTCAGGAGTTCGCGCGGGGAGTCGTAGCTCCGGGTCCCGGTCTGTCCCTTGAGCCACAGTTCGCTGCGGGCGGGGGCCGCGACCGGCAGGGTCCGGCCGGCGGCGACGCGGCGCAGTGGTTCCGGGTCGACGAAGGCGTCCACGTCGACGTCGGGGACCAGCGCGGCGTCCTTCAGCACGGGCACGTCCTGCTTGAGCGCCGCGATCAGCTCCGGGCGCAGCTCCGGGTCGAAGGTCGCGATGCCGTTCGCGCCGTTGTAGAGGTAGACCACCTCGGCGGGCAGCCCGGTCTCCTTCGCCACCGATTCCGCGGCGGCGACGGGGTGGGCGCGCAGGTGGTCGGTGGCCTTGATCTGGGCGCGCAGGAAGTCGTCGAGGATCCCGGGCCGCTTCTCGGCGAACTCCTGCCGGACGGTGACCCCGTGGAAGGTCGGCAGGTTCAGTTCGGCGCCGTCGTACAGGGCCTTAGCCTTGCCCTCGTGCGCGAGCTGGCCCGGCCAGGCCACGAACTGGGAGAGGGCGTCGACGCTGCCCGCCTGGAGGGCGGAAGCGCCCACGCTGGGCTGCTGGTTGAGCTTCTGGATGCCCTTGGCCGGGTCGATGCCGGCCCGTTGGAGGGCTCGTACGAGGGTGCCGTCGGCGGCGGAGCCGACGCTCGTGGAGACCTTCTTGCCGCGCAGGTCGGCCAGGGATTCGAGGGTCGAGCCGGGTGCGGTGACGACGGTGTTGAGTCCGCCGCGGAGGTTGTAGCCGGTCACCGAGACGAGCCGGGTGGGCTGCTTCAGTTCCTTGCCGCGCGCCGCGTTGATGAGGAGAGGGAAGTCGCCCATGGAGCCGATGTCGATCTTCCCGGCGGTCATCTGGGCGGTGATGGGAGCGCCGGTGGCGTAGTCCTGCCAGTCCACCTCGTAGGTGATCCCGTCCTTCTTGCCGCGGGCCGCGAGCTCCTCCTCGAAGTAGCGCAGGGAGCGGAGCAGGGTGCCCGCGGTGACGGTGTTGATGGTCTTGGACTGGTAGCCGACGGTCACGGTGACGGTCTTCGGGCCGTCCGCCCCCGAGGCGTCGCCGCAGCCGGTGGCGAGCGGGACGAGGAGCAGGGCGAGCGCGGGCGCGAGGGCCTTCGCGGGCGGGGTGCGCATGGGGACGGGACCTTTCACCGGAGCAGGTAGGGCATGTTGACGGTGACCGCGCCCGTGGGGCAGCGGGCGGCGCAGGGGCCGCAGTACCAGCACTCGTCGACGTGCATGTACGCCTTGCCGTTGTCCTCGCGGATGGCGAGCGAGTCGAGGGGACACATGTCGACGCACAGGGTGCAGCCGTCGATGCACAGGGACTCGTCGATGGTCACGGGCACGTCGCCGCGCTGGGGGACCAGAGGCATGGCTGTCTCCAGGAAAGGGGTAGGAGGGGCTGCTCTTGGACGCGGAGTCCTGTGGGGAGGGGCTACAACGAGCGGTGCAGGAGGCCGCTCATGGTGATGCGGTCGCCGCGGAAGCGGATGAACTCCAGGTCCACGGGCCGTCCGTCGGCGAGGTGGGTGAGCCGCTCCAGCATCAGGACGGCGGCCCCGCGCGGGGCCTGGAGCACGGCGGCGGAGTGCGCGTCGGCGTTGACGGACTCCAGGGTGATCTCGGCGTGGCCGAGCGGCTGCCCGGTGAGCCGTTCCAGCAGCCGGAACACGTCGGTGTGCTCCAGGTCGCAGTCGAGGAGGGCGGCGCCGATGTCGAGGGGGACGTACGTGAGGTCGAGGGACAGCGGCAGGCCGTTCAGCCGGCGCAGCCGCTCGATGTAGAGCACCTCGGCGTGCTCGGGCAGCCCGAGCCGCCCGGCGACGGGGGCGGGCGCGCGGACGGGGCCCGCGCTGCGGACCTCGTTGGTGACCTCGCCGTGCTCGTGCAGGGTTTCGGCCAGTCCCTGGAGCCGGTCCAGGCCGTGCGGGTACTTCTCGCCGACGACGAGGGTGCCGACCCCGGGCCGGCGTTCCACGAGGTGTTCGCCGCGGAGCAGGTCGAGGGCCTGGCGGACGGTGTTGCGGCCCGCGCCGTACTCGACGGCGAGGGTGTCCTCCAGGGGGAGGACGCCGCCCGGGTAGCCGCCGGTCAGGATCTGGCGGCGGAGCAGGTCGGCGAGCTGTCGCGCCTGGTCCGCGCGCAGCCGCCGGCGGCGCGCGGCGGCGACCGGGACGGTGTGCTCACGGGTGCGTTCGGCTGGCATGGCAGGGAACGTACCGGCGGTGCGGCGGAGATGGTGTTGCGGCGGTGTTGCGCCACCGGGCGCCCCGCGTGCAGGGCTGTGACCTGCGGTTCCCGCAGGGTGGGGGAGGAATCCGCCACCCTGCGGGAACCCGTCGTCCCGAGGGACGGACTAGCGCGATCCCACGATCCGGCCGGTGACCTCGCCGAGGCCGACGCGGGTGCCGTCGGCGCCGGGCGCCCAGGCGGTCAGGGTGACGGTGTCGCCGTCCTCCAGGAAGGTGCGCTTGCCGTCGGCGAGCTCGATGGCGTCGCGGCCGTTCCAGGTGAGTTCCAGCAGGGAGCCGCGCTGGTCGACCTCGGGGCCGCTGACGGTGCCGGAGCCGAACACGTCGCCGGTGCGCAGGGAGGCGCCGTTGACGGTCATGTGGGCCAGCTGTTGGGCGGCCGTCCAGTACATCGTCGCGAACGGCGGCCGGGCCACCTCCTGCCCGTTGATCGAGACGGCGATGTGCAGGTCGAAGCCGCCGGGGCGGTCGCTGTCGGCGTCGTCGAGGTAGGGCAGCAGCGGGAAGTCCCGGGCGGGCGGGGAGACGCGGGCCGCGTCCAGGGCCTCCAGGGGGGTCACCCAGGCGGAGACTGACGTGGCGAACGACTTTCCGAGGAACGGGCCGAGCGGGACGTACTCCCAGGCCTGGACGTCGCGGGCCGACCAGTCGTTGAGGAGGAACAGTCCGAAGACGTGGTCCTCGAAGTCGGCCAGCGGCACCGGCCGGCCCAGCTCGGACGGCGTGCCGACGACGAAGCCGACCTCGGCCTCGATGTCGAGCTTCACGGACGGCCCGAAGACGGGCGCCGCGTCGGTGGGCGCCTTGCGCTGCCCGGAGGGGCGCACGACGTCCGTGCCGGAGACCACGATGGTGCCGGAGCGGCCGTGGTAACCGATGGGCAGGTGCTTCCAGTTGGGCGTCAGCGCGTCCCCGTCGGGGCGGAACATCTTCCCGACGTTGGTGGCGTGGTGCTCGCTCGCGTAGAAGTCGACGTAGTCGGCGACCTCGTACGGCAGGTGCAGCGTGACCGCGTCCAGCGGCAGCAGGTGCGGCTCCACCGTGGGGCGGTGGCCGGGGTCGGTGACCCAGGCGGTCAGCGCGCGGCGCACGTCGCGCCAGGCGGTGCGGCCGGCGGCGAGCAGCGGGTTCAGGGAGGACTGCCCGAGCAGTCCGGCGTACGGGGAGCCGAGTGCCAGGGCGGCCGCTCCCGCGTCGAGCACGTGCCCGCCGATCCGAACGCCGATCCGGCGACGGTCCTCCCCGGCGGTCGAGAAGACGCCGTAGGGGAGGTTGTGCGGCCCGAACGGGTCGCCCTCGGGAACATCGAGGGGGCTCTGCTGGGGCATGGGGTGCTGCCTCGCTTTCGACGCGGGCCGGGGGTGTCCCGGGGGCTCGTTGACACGTTACGTGCCAGGTGGGGTCTGTGGGAGGCCGGATTCGGGCGCTATTTGTAGGACTTGTCCAACGGGGTCCGTATCCTTGACGCCGTGACTTCCGCCCTCCCCCATGCCTTGATCGCCACCGACCTGGACGGGACTCTGCTGTGCGCCGGAGACACCGTCTCCGCCCGCTCCCACAAGGCCCTCGCGACCGCCCGGGCCGCCGGCGCCCAACACATCGTCGTCACCGGACGGCCGGTTCCCCAGGTCCGACACGTCCTGGACGACCTCGGCTACGAGGGGCTCGCGGTGTGCGGGCAGGGCGCGCAGGTGTACGACGCGGCGCGCGGGCTCCTGCTGCACTCCGTCTCCATGGACCGGGGGCTCGCCGAGGTCGCCCTCGGCAAGATCGAGGCCGAGATCGGCGAGGTCTGGGCGGCGGTGAACCAGGAGGGCCTCGACGCGGAGATGCTGATAGGGCCCGGCTACCGGATGTGGCACCCGCACCTGCCGACCGTCCGCGTACCGCGCCGCAGCGACCTGTGGTCGGCCCCGATCAACAAGGTCCTCCTCCAGCACCCCCGGCTCGACGACGACGAGCTGACCCGGATCGCGCGCTCGGTGGTCGGCGACCTGGTGAACGTCACCATGGCCGGCGAGCACACCGTGGAACTCCAGCCCCCCGGCATCGACAAGGCGAGCGGCCTCGCCCGCGCCGCCGAGGTGCTCGGCGTCCCGGGTTCCTCCACGATCGCCTTCGGCGACATGCCGAACGACGTCCCGATGTTCGCGTGGGCGGCCCACGGGGTCGCCATGGCCAACTCCCACCGCGAACTCCTGGCCGTCGCCGACGAGGTCACCCTCTCGAACGAGGAGGACGGCATCGCGGTGGTCCTGGAACGCTTGTACGCCTGACGGGTCGACGGTCACGAGGCGGGCCCGGCAGCGATGGCGATACCCGCCTCGGTGGCGGCCGCGCGGCGGATGCGGCTGATCTCGGCGGTGATGTCCCGGGCCTCGCAGAGGTCGGTGACTTCTCCGGCGCGGCTCTCCAACGCGCGAAGCCGGGCAGCGGTCTCGGGGTGCCGGGCGATGGCGACCTCGACGGCCCATGCCTCGGTGAAGGTACGCAGGGGAGCGGCGGACACCTCGGTACGGGCGCGGGCGGTGCCGGCCGCCCGGTCGCGGTCGAAGTCGGCGAGGAGATGAGGGGCGACCCCGCCATCGTGCGCGACCCCGTTCTCGACGCGCACCTTCGCGACCTGGAAGCGCGCGCGGCCGCGTCCGAAGATCCCGAGGAGTCCATGCGCCTCCTGGCGGAGTACAGCCGCCTCCGACGCGAAGCTGCCGAGCGGGAGCCCGGGGAGTGAGCGACGAGCCACCGCGGCCGCCTTGGCGGATGGACTGGACGAAGAGGCGGACCAGGGCTTCCGGAGCATGCCCGCTGAAGCAGTTGAGTTGATCATGAGTGCGCGCGCTGAGCTGATCACGGCTGAGGACCCCTTACTTTCGGGGGATCGACGCCGATGTCGAGCTTCCGCACTGGATGACCGTCCGCCCGCTGGCGTCGACGCAGCCGGGCGGCCAGCACATCGTGGATCTGGCGGGTGGGCGAGGCTGGCTCATGTACACCTTCATGCGTCGCCACGCCGAGCCGCAGATCGTTGTCACCGAGGCCTTCTGGGCCTGATCGCGGGCCGATGGTGAGGGTGGCGGTGACGGCGACGGGTCAGGGCGCGGGGGTCGATGGGTGCGGGCCGTGGCCGCCGGGGTGGCCGAGGGGGTGAGGGCAGGCTTCGGGGCCGGTGATCGCCGGGCAGTCGGGGAGGGGGAGGACCGCGTCGGGTTCGGCGTCGGGTCCCTGCCCGTCGGACCAGCGGGCCCACAGGGCGTCGCCGGACCCGGGGTCGAGGACGACGTCCAGGTGCGGGCCCGCATGACGTTCCAGGGGGCAGAAAAGCTCCGGACCGGCCGCGAGGACCTCCCGCAGGGCCCGCGCGCAGAGGAGGCGCGCCAGCGCCTCCAGGTGCGCCACGGAGAGGGTGCCGGACGCGCCGCACTCCGGGCGCGGGGGACAGGGCGGCCCGTCGCTCACGCGAGCCACCCCCGGGCGACGATGCCGGCCACGCAGCACGTCCACGCGATCGCCCCGACCGTCAGGGCCACCGCACTCCGCCGGTCGGCGCGGGCGCGCCGGGCCGCCGGGTCGGGATCGGGACGGACCAGGCCACGCAGCCGATCGGCCGCCGCCAGGGCCGCGCCGGCGAACGCGCCGCGCTCCGCCTCCCGCCGCGCCAGAGCCGAGTCCAGCAGGGCGAGGAACAGCGCCCGGTAGGCCGGGTCCGACTCCATGCGCCGCAACTCGGCCCCGGTGTCGCCCCCTTCGGGCGGTGGCGCGCTCACAGCAACCCCTTCGCGCTGCGCGCGTTGCGCCGGGCGTTCTCGGCCCGCATCCGCTCCATGGGCTCGGCGGGCCGCACGTGCCGCGGCTCCGCCTCCCATTCCGTGCCGCCGCGCACCGGACGCAGCGACCAGTAGGGGCCGGCGACCCCGCGGAACTCCCCGACGCGGTCACCGCGACTGGTGTCCACCACGAGCGCGCCGGCCGACGGCGGCTGAGGGGGCTTCGTTTCACACATGACACCGTTCCTCTCCGTAGTCGATTCGCTACCGATCGGGTTCAGGATGGCCCTGGCCGGGGGAGGCTTCAACTTGTCGAAATGGAACGGAAGATTGGTCAGGAGCCCTTGAACCGCAAGGAGTTGAACCCCGAGCGCGACCCCCGAGCGGCCTTCGGGGCACGTCTGCGCAGCTCGCGCGAGGAACGGGGTTGGACGCAGGAGGTCCTGGGCGGGCGGCTGGGGTACTCCAGTACGCACGTGTCAGCGGTCGAAACCGGACGGAAAGTGCCGACCTTGCGGTTCTCGCGCAGTGCTGACGAGGTCTTCGGCACTGGTCAGGGCGAAAAATCGTTCGAGCGCGAGTGGCGCGAGATCCGGCACGGCGTACTGCTGGAGGGCTTCCCGGAGTTCCTCGGCTACGAAAGCCGGGCGGTGGAGATCCGCCTGTACGAGGTGGGTGTCATACCGGGGCTGCTCCAGACGCCGGAGTACGCGACCGTGTTGGCCGAGAGCGCGGTCAAGCGGGGCGCCATCACCGCCGATCACGCGGCCGAGCGGATCGCCGTCGTTGCGGACCGGCAGGCCGTGCTGCTCCGCACTCCTCCGCCGCTGATCCTCGCGGTGCTCGACGAGAGCTGTATCCGTCGGCCCCTCGGCGGTCCCGCCCTGATGCGGGACCAGTTCACGCGGCTGCTGGAATTCGCCGAACTGCCGAACACGGTGCTTCAGATCGCTCCGTTCGACATGGGGGAGCGGCGACCGTTCAACCTGCCGCTCTACATCCTGACGTTGCCGGACCGCTCGATCATGTCCTATGCGGAATCCGCCCAACGGGGCCACCTGGAGCGGGATAACAACTCCGTGGTGCCCATGATGACGGCCTACCATCAGCTCCAGGCCGAGGCATGCACCCAGGCGGCATCGGTAGCCATGATCGATCAGCTACGAAAGGGCACCTCGTGACGACCGAATCCCCCCGCTGGTTCACGTCCTCGTACAGCGACAACGGCGGCGCCTGCGTCGAGGTCGCCACCAACCTCGTCGCCTCGCGCGGTGTGGTCCCCGTTCGGGACTCCAAGCGTGACGACAGCCCCGTGCTCGGCTTCGCCGCTGCCGCGTTCGCCGCGTTCGTGGACGGCGTCAAGGCCGTCTGACCTCGCTCCATCGGACTACGAAAGGGCACTCCGTGATGACCGAACTGCCCCGCTGGTTCACGTCCTCCTACAGCGACAACGGCGGTCAGTGCGTCGAGGTCGCCACGAACCTCGTCGCCTCGCGCGGTGTCGTCCCGGTCCGGGACTCCAAGCGTGACGACAGCCCCGTGCTCGGCTTCGCCGCTGCCGCGTTCGCCGCGTTCGTGGACGGCGTCAAGGCCGTCTGAGCATCGGACGATCGGGCCCCGGGCGCGTACGCCGTCCGGGGCCCGGGCGCGTCAGCCCGCCGCTCTCGGGAGGCGGCGTTCCCAGGTGCGGTGGAAGACGACCTCGTCGCCCTCCCGGCAGACCACCTCGTTCGACGTCAGGAAGCCGCCCTCGTCGCAGGAGATCTCCGAACGGGTCTCCACCCTCGCGTCCCAGCCCAGCTCCGGCCGGTGCAGGCGGATGCTCCACTCCGAGCGGGTGCGGGCCGACAGCGGGTCCGACTCCTGGATCTCGTACACCTCCCGCGCGTCCTCGCTGAACTCCAGCCCGTCCGGGTACACCCGGGTGCCCCCGTAGCGGGGGTCCACCTCCAGGCGCCAGGTGCCGGCCGCGACGTCCCGTACGACCAGGCGTTCCGGGCGGGGCTCCTCCAGGGTGTCCGGGTAGGCGACCCCCAGCGGGGCGGCCTGCTCCGGGGCCTCGAAGACGATCCCGCCGTCCGCACGCGGGGAGGGCGGCCGGACGGGGAGTTCCAGGGTGCTGCCCGCCGGGTCGAGGGTCCAGCCGGCCTCCGAGCCGGCCCGCGGCCAGATCCACGGCCAGTACGCGGACGACACCGCCAGCCGGATCCGGTGCCCCGGCGGGAACGCGTGCCCGATGCCGTTCAGCTCGAAGGTGACGTCCTCGGTCGCGCCCGGGGTCCACGGCGCCGCCCGGTCGCGGCCGTGGCGCGCCGACAGGTTCAGCGCGCCCCGGGTGATCAGCGTCGAGGAGCCGTCGGGGGCCACGTCGCACAGTCGGGCCACGACCTGCCCGTACGGGACCTCCATGCGCAGCCGCAGCGTCACCGAGGGCCGGCCGAGGATCTCCACCGGCTCGCCCGCCCCGACGGGGAACTCGAAGCACGCCGACTTGGCGTCCTCCTCGCGCTGGTCCGGCGGCAGGTCGGCGTCGTTGCCGAAGGGGAAGAAGCGGCCCGCGTCCAGCCCGGTGTGCTGCGGCGAGGCCACCACGACGGGCGGGCCCTGGAGCCCGTACGAGACGGGGACGACCGTCGGGGACGGCCAGGCCCGCTCGCCCACCCAGCGGCCCGGCAGCCGCTCGTAGACGGTGGCCGGCGGGTGCGAGTCGCTGATCCAGGCGCGCAGCAGGGGTTCGTCCATGACGCCGTTGTCGTCGCCGCGCAGCCAGTGGTCCCACCAGCGCAGGGTCTCCTGGAGGAAGCCGATCGCCGGGCCGGGCGGCAGCCCGCGGTCAGGGTACTGGTGCGACCAGGGGCCGATGAGACCCCGTACGCGCCCGGCCGGCAGGTGCTCGACGAGGCGCAGGACCGTGTCCCGGTACGGGTCGTGCCAGCCGCCGACGGCCAGCACGGCGGCCTTCACCGCCCCGTAGTCCTCGCAGACGCTGCCGTGGCGCCAGTAGGCGTCGCGGGTCTGGTGGGCCAGCCAGGTGTGGACGAGGGGCTCGACGGCG
The DNA here is from genome assembly GCF_042887545.1 of Streptomyces sp. NPDC057939. Taxonomy (NCBI): domain Bacteria; kingdom Bacillati; phylum Actinomycetota; class Actinomycetes; order Kitasatosporales; family Streptomycetaceae; genus Streptomyces; species Streptomyces sp. NPDC057939. The sequence continues at coordinate 9,890 of NZ_JBHVPG010000057.1, read as the reverse complement.
GTGAGCCGGTCCAGCCACTGCTCGCGCCAGGCGTCGCCGACGAACAGCGGGTCCGGGGGTCGGGCGGCGAAGGCCAGCATCGTCGCCGCCCACGCGTGCATGTCCACGGCCAGGACGGAGCCGCCCATGTAGTGGACGTCGTTGTCGTAGCGGTCGTCCGTCGAGCAGACGGTGACCACCGCCTTGAGGGCCGGCGGGGCCAGCGCCGCGATCTGGAGGCTGTTGAAGCCGCCCCAGGAGATCCCGAACATGCCGACCGCGCCCGTGCACCAGGGCTGCGCCGCCAGCCACTCCACCACGGCGACCCCGTCGGCGAGCTCCCGCGCGTCGTACTCGTCGCCCGGGAGACCGCCGCTGCACCCGTGGCCGCGCACGTCGACGCGGACCGAGGCGTAGCCGTGCCCGGCGTACCAGGGGTGGCGCTGGCGGTCGCGGGGAGCGGTCCAGTCGGTGAGCCGGTAGGGGAGGTACTCCAGCAGCGCGGGGACGGGCTCGTCCGTCACCGGGCGCCAGATCCGCGCGTACAGCTCCACCCCGTCCGGCAGCGGGATCCGGACGTCCTCGTGGGTGGTCCCGTACGGGAACTCGGTACGGATGATCATCGGTGGTCGGGCCCCTTTCAGTGGACGGGGTGCATGGTGCGGCGCAGCCAGGGCGCGAGCGCGACCACGACCAGGCCCGCCGCGACGGCGATGGCGCCGTTGACGCCGAAGTAGACGGGGTGGGACACCTGGTCGTAGAGCTTGACGACCTGCGCCTGGATGCCGTTGGCGAGGGCCAGCGAGAGGAACCACAGGGCCATGGTCTGGCTCGCGTACGCCTTGGGGGCGAGCTTCGTGGTGGCGGACATGCCGGAGGTCTCCAGCAGCACGTCGCCGAGCCCGAGCAGCAGGTACGAGCCGACGATCCACCAGGCGGCCATCTTGTAGGTCTCGTCGGCGTGGCCCGAGGTGGGGATGACCATCAGCAGGAAGGACAGGCCGCCCAGGATCACCCCGATGGCGATCTTGTTGGAGGCGTGCGGCTGGCGGCGGCCCATCCGGACCCACAGGGCGGCCACCACGGGCGCCAGCGCCACCTCGAAGGCGCCGAGCGCGGAGGCGTACCAGCCGGCGGGGAAGTCGAAGCCGAGGATGGTGGTGCGGGCGTTGGTCGAGGCCAGCAGCATCATCGTCGAGTACGCCTGGAACAGGATGAAGTTGAAGGCGACCGAGGCCAGGAAGAGCACCACGTACGGGCGCAGTCGTCCGCGTTCCTCGGCGGTGACGCGGGGGCTGCGGAACATGACGGCGAAGTAGACGACCGGCGCGATCACCGACACGAGGGTGAGGACGTCGACGAAACGGGCCATCGTCAACCAGCCGATAGCGGCCAGGAGGGTGGCGATGACGGCGAACGCGACGCAGCCGCCGACGATCTTCCACACGGCGGCGCGCATCGCGTCGGGTGCGAGGGCGTACTCGGCCGAGTGTTTCCGTCCCGCCAGATGGCGGCGTCCGAGCACGTACTGGATGAGCCCGGCGGTCATGCCGATCGCGGCGGCGGAGAAGCCCCAGTGCCAGCCCTCGCGCTCCCCGAGCCACGCGGTGATCAGCGGTCCGGCGAAGGCGCCGATGTTGATGCCCATGTAGTAGAGGGCGAATCCGGCGTCGCGCCGCTCGTCGTCGGTGCGGTACAGCTTGCCGACCATGCTGGCCACGTTGGGCTTGAGCAGGCCGGTGCCCGCGCTGATCAGGCCGAGTCCGACCCAGGTCATGGCGGCGGTGGGCACGGCCATGGCGTAATGGCCGCAGGCGATCAGGATGCCGCCGTAGAGGACCGCGCGGTAGGAACCGAGGATCCGGTCGGCGAGCCACCCGCCGGCCACCGAGACGAGGTAGACCATGGTCCCGTACGCCGCCGCGACGGAGGCCGCGCTGCCGGGGTTCATGCCCAGGCCGCCGCTGGCGACCGTGTCCGCGAAGTAGAGGACGAGGATGGCCTGCATGCCGAGGAAGGAGAACCGCTCCCAGACTTCCAGCCCGGACAGGGTGGCCAGGCCCCTGGGATGCCCCAGGAAGGCGTGGTCGTCACCGGGCGGCGGCTGGTCCGCCTCCGGGTCGGGCCCGTCCATATCGGTCGTGATTCTGGACAAAACAGATTCTCCGGTTGTTTCGACTTCCACTGAACATACCGGGGTGGATCGGGCGATGCGCGCGTGGCGGCCGGACAGGCGCTCTGGGTGATCGAAAACGGACCGGATACGCTGGCTTGAGTGATGGCAGCGACACATCGACAATCCATGTGATCGTCAAGGTGATCGTCAGCAGACAGGAGTACCCCTCGTGACCGTCGTCGGGCCGTTCGGACTGAGCGTGCGGGACCAGGCTCTTGAGACCGATGTCCAGGCCGGACTGGCCGCCGTCGAGGCGGGTCTGCTGGAAGCCACCAAGAGCGAAGTCCCCTTCATCACCGAGGCCGCACAACACCTGGTGAGAGCGGGTGGCAAGCGGTTCCGCCCGCTGCTGGTGATGCTCGCGTCCCGCTTCGGAGACCCCTACGCCCCCGGAATCGTGCCGTCCGCGGTGGTCGTGGAGCTCACGCACCTGGCCACGCTCTACCACGACGACGTCATGGACGAGGCCGACGTGCGCCGCGGGGTGGAGAGCGCCAACGCCCGCTGGGGCAACTCCGTCGCCGTCCTGACGGGTGACTTCCTCTTCGCCCGCGCCTCCCACATCCTGGCCGACCTCGGACCGGAGGCCGTGCGCATCCAGGCCGAGGCCTTCGAGCGGCTCGTCACCGGCCAGATCCTGGAGACGGCCGGCCCGCGCGACGGGCGCGACCCCGTCGCGCACTACCTCGACGTCATCGCCGGCAAGACCGGCTCGCTGATCGCGGTCTCCGGCCGGTTCGGCGCGCTGATGGCCGGCGCCGACGAAGCCGTCGTCGACATCCTCACCCAGTACGGCGAGCGGCTCGGCACGGCCTTCCAGCTCGCCGACGACGTCCTCGACATCGCCTCCGACTCCCACGAGTCCGGCAAGACCCCCGGCACCGACCTGCGCGAGGGCATCCCCACCCTGCCCGTGCTGCGGCTGCGCGAGATGGCCGAGCGCGACGGCCGCCCGGAGGACCTGGAACTCGTCGAGCTCCTCGACGGCGACCTCACGGACGACGCCCGGCACGCCGAGGTCCTCGCCCGGCTGCGCGTCCACCCCGCGCTGGAGCAGGCGCGCCGCGACACCATCCGCTACGCGGAGGACGCGCGGGCCACGCTGGCCCCGCTGCCGGAGTGCTTCGCGAAGTCCGCGCTGGAGGAACTGTGCGACGCGGTGGTCCACCGCGCCGGCTGACGCCGGACCGCCCCGGGGCCCCGCGCGCCCCACGCCGGCGGAACGGTTCCCTCCCCCCGGGCGACCCCTACGGGTCGGGGGAGGAGGGTCCGTCCGGTGTCATCCCACGGTCGTACGCGGAGTTGGCTCCGGGGGCTGACGCCCCGGGAGCCCCGATTTGGTCAGATGGAGACATCGAACCCCACCGGACCGGGTGAGCGCGGCGACACGGGGGTCGCCGCCGACGACACAGAGGGCAGGGCACTGACATGGCAGCGAACACGAAGACCTCGCGGAAGGCCGCACGGTACGCCGTACCGGTCGCGGTGGTGGGCATCGCGGCGGCGACCGTCGCGATGGTCCCCGCCTTCGCCAACGCCGGCGGACCCGATCTTCCCAAGGTCACCGCGCAGCAGCTCATCGAGAAGGTGGCCGCGTCCGACGTCGAGCAGCTCTCCGGCACCGCGAAGCTGACCACCGACCTGGGCCTGCCGAAGATCGCCTCCGGCCTCCTCGGCGGCGGCGGCGTCACCGGCGGCTCGGCCAACCCGGAGGACAAGCTCGCGCAGCTGGCCAACGGCTCGCACACCTTCCGCGTCGCCGCGGACGGCCCGGACCGCCAGAAGCTCACCTTCCTCGACGGCAAGGACGAGTACAGCCTCATCCACAACGGCGCCGACGTCTGGGGCTACGACTCGAAGTCCAACGAGGTCTTCCACGAGAAGAACCCCGAGGGCGCCGGCAAGGGCACCGAGCACAAGACGGCCGACCGGCTCGCGGGCTCCCCGCAGCAGATCGCCCAGGAGATCCTCAAGGCCGCCGGCCCGACCACCGACATCAGCGTCGGTGACACCGCGCAGGTCGCCGGCCGCGACGCCTACCAGCTGGTCCTCAAGCCCAAGCAGAGCGGCTCCACGGTCGGCTCGGTGCAGATCGCGGTCGACGCCAAGAACGGCGTCCCGCTGCGCGTCCAGCTGCTCTCCAGCCAGGGCGGCAAGCCGATCGTCGACGCGGGCTTCACGAAGGTCGACTTCGCCAAGCCGTCCGCCGACACCTTCAAGTTCACCCCGCCCAAGGGCGCCAAGGTGACCGAGGGCCTGGAGGGCGAGGAGCACGGCAAGGCCGGGAAGGACGAGCACTGGAAGGCGCTTGAGTCCTTCCCCGGCCTCGACGCGCTGACCGGCGGCGGCAACGGCGAGGTGAAGGTTCTCGGCGAGGGCTGGGCCACTGTCGCCCGCATCGACACCGGCGCCGGCCAGGGCCTCAAGGAGCTGGAGAAGGACAAGAACGCCCCCAAGGAGGCCCAGCAGTTCCTGAACTCCCTCGGTGACAAGGTCACCGGGAAGTTCGGCGAGGGTCGGGTCCTGTCGACCCGCCTGGTCAACGCCCTGATCACGGACGACGGCAAGGTCTACGTCGGCGCCGTCACCAAGGACGCGCTGGTCAAGGCGGCCGACTCCGCCAAGTAGTCCGTCCGCGCGCACCCGGTCGGTGCGCACGGCGACAACGCGAAGGGTGGCCCGGGACTTGTGTCCCGGGCCACCCTTCTGCCGTTCCCCTCCTGCGTACAGCAAGGCCGCTGTACCGTGATGGCCATGTCGAGACACGTCACCATTCGCCTGGACGAAGAGTTCCACGAGCGCCTCAAGGCACGCGCGGCGGCGCTGGGCACGACGGTCACCGCACTGATCACCGAGGTGACGGAGCGCGAACTCGACGAGGACCGCAAGTCGTTCCTCACCGGCATCGAGGAGTTCGCCGATCACTGGAGCTACTTCCAGGAGCGGTTCGGCAATTGAAGATCACCATGGAGTGGGCCTGGACCGCCCTCGCCCACCATCTGCCGTCGGATCCCGCCGTGTGGGATCCCTCCGGGGTGGCCGCCGCCGTCGCCCGGCACCAGAACGACCTGGTGCTGGTGCCCGAGCAGCCCGCCCCCGACACCGCCTGGCGGGCCGCCGCGTTCCTGCACACGCTGGCCGTCTGCCCCGCGCTCGAATCCCCGATGAACGAGTTCTACGCGGCCGCGGCCACCCGCTCGTACCTGCGGGTGGCCGGGGCCAGGCAACTGCCGACGCCGGAGGAGCTCGGCGACCTCGTGGAGGCCGCCAAGCTCGGCCGCGCCGACATCGGGGCCGTCGCACAGGAGCTGCGCGCCCGGATACAGGAACCGCTGCCCGCATCGCTGCGGTCCAACGCGGAGGACGCGTAGCCTCGGGCCCGGGACGTCCGGAGCCGGCGCCGCCCCGTGGGGAGCGGCGCCGGACCCTTCACTAGAAGGTGATCTTCCAGCTGTTGATGTAGCCGACGTCCTGCGCCGCCACGTCCTTGACCTGGAGCTTCCAGACGCCGTTCGCCACCTCGCTCGACGCGTTCACCGTGTACGAGGCGATGACGTTGTCGGCGGAGTCCGAGTTGGAGTTCTTCAGCCGGTACGCCGTCCCGTCGGGGGCGATCAGGTCGATCTGGAGGTCACCGCGGTAGGTGTGGACGATGTTCACGTCGACCTTGGTGGTGGCGGGCGCGTTGCCCGCGACGCCGGACACCGTGATCGGCGAGTTCACCCCGGCGGCGGGGGAGTCCGGGATGTTCACGTCCGTGGTGTTCTCGAAGGACGGGCCCGGCGGGACCGGGGTGGACGCCCCGAGGTTCCAGACCGCGTAGGCGATGGCGTCCGCGTTGCGGTCCAGGGCCGTGTCGTTGATGTTCGAGGTGTTGTCGCAGGAGGAGTGGTAGCAGCGGTCGAAGGACTGACCGGCCGTGCCGCCCCACTTCTGCGCCTGCGCCGACGTCTTGCTGTTGCTGGCGCCGGTGAACAGACCGCCGACGGGAATGCCCACGTTCTTGAAGGACGCGTGGTCCGAGCGGCCGTCGCCCTCGGTCTCGATCTCCGTCGCCACGCCGAGGCCGGCGTAGTAGTTCTTGAACGTCTGCTCGATGGTCGGGTCGTCGTCGTAGACGAAGTAGCCCGGGTTCGGGGAGCCGATCATGTCGAAGTTCAGGTACCCGGCGAACTTGGCCCGCTCGGCGGTCGGCAGGTTGTTGACGTAGTACTTCGACCCGACCAGGCCCAGCTCCTCCGCGCCCCACCAGCCGAAGCGCAGGTGCTTCGTCGGCTGGAGGCCTGCGCGCGACACGGCGAGGGCGGTCTCCAGGACCGCCGCGCTGCCCGAGCCGTTGTCGTTGATGCCCGCGCCCGAGGTCACCGAGTCCAGGTGCGCGCCGGACATCAGCACCGAGTTGGGGTCACCGCCCGGCCAGTCGGCGATCAGGTTGTAGCCGGTGGCGCCGCTGGAGGTGAAGGTCTGGAGCGTGGTGGTGAAGCCGGCCGCGTCCAGCTTGGCCTTCACGTAGTCGATGGACGCCTTGTACCCGGCCCTGCCGTGCGCGCGGTTGCCGCCGTTGTTGGTGGCGATCGTCTGCAGCTGTGTCAGGTGCGCCTTGACGTTGGCCAGCGGGATGTCCGGCGGGGTCGGGGCCGCGGTGACCGCCGTGGGAGCGGCGAGCGCGGAGGGGGCGGTGGCGCCCAGCAGACCGGTGACCGCTATCGCGGTGACGGCAGCGAGGCGCCGGGAGACGGACAGGCTCATGTGGGGGCTCCGGGATTCCGTATGGGGATGAGACGGAACGTGCGGGGATAGAGCAGGTGAGCTTGTAGTGCGTCAGTGCGAGCCTGATGTTCAGCGAGAGCATGACAATCCGTCAAGACCACAATCCGGTCAGGGCGGTTCGGAAAACGGACGATCCCCGGTACGGGTGGTCCGTACCGGGGATCGGGTGGGCGAAGGGGGCGGTGTTACGCCGGTTCGCGGGTCTGCGCGGGAGGTCCGGCGGGCCCGTCCGTGAGGGTCGCGGCGGGGGTCCCGCGGGCGTCGTCAGGGAGGGCCGGCTGCGGGAGTTCCTGCGGACCCGCCCCGAGCGCCGTCGCCGCCGCGGCCGCGAGCCGGGCCCGCGACCTGCGGGAAGTGCGCAGCGCGTCCCAGGTCAGGATCGCGAGGGCGGCCCACACCAGGGAGAAGCCCGCCCAGCGCTCGGGCGGCATCGCCTCGTGGAAGTACAGGACGCCGAGCCCGAACTGGAACACCGGGGCCATGTACTGGAGCAGCCCCAGCGTGGACAGCGGCACCCGGATCGCCGCCGCCCCGAAGAGCACCAGCGGGATCGCGGTGACCAGGCCCGTCGCGGCCAGCAGTAGGGAGTGCCCGAGGCCCTCCGTGGCGAACGTCGAGTCGCCCTGGACGCCCAGCCACAGCAGGTAGGCGAGGGCCGGCGGGAACAGCAGGGCCGTCTCCGCCGTCAGCGACTCCAGGCCGCCCATGTCGAGCTTCTTCTTGATCAGCCCGTACGCGGCGAAGGAGAAGGCCAGGACCAGCGAGATCCACGGCGGTCGCCCGTACCCGACCGCGAGCACCACCACGGCCGCGAAGCCGATGCCGACGGCCGCCCACTGGGCCCGGCGCAGCCGCTCCCCGAGCACCAGCACGCCGATCGCGATGGTGACCAGCGGGTTGATGAAGTAGCCGAGGCTGGCCTCGACGACCTGCCCGTTGTTGACCGCCCAGATGTACAGGCCCCAGTTCACGCTGATGACGGAGGCCGCGAGGGCCGTCAGCCCGAGCTTGCGGGGCTGTCGTGCCAGCTCGCGCATCCAGCTCCAGCGGCGCAGCGCCAGCAGGGCGATCCCCACGACGGCCAGCGACCACACCATCCGGTGGGCCAGGATCTCGACCGCGCCCGAGGGCTTGAGCAGTGGCCAGAAAAGGGGCACGAGGCCCCACAGGCCGTACGCGCCGAATCCGGAGAGCAATCCCGTGCGCTGCTCGTTCTCCGCCTTCACGGGTCCTCCAGTGCTACTTCAGGCCAATCTCACAACTCAACGAAGGTAGCGCCGCCAGGGTCCGATGTCATGCCCGTATAAGCGAGATACTCATGACATCTCGATGGGTGAGACGTCCGGTCGGCCGGGTCGCCCCGGCCGGTCGCGGTGGGTGACCCGGGTCAGGCCAGGGCGGCGGTGACGGCGGCGGCCACCGGGGTGGTCGGCCGACCGATCAGCCGCGCCAGGTCCCCGCTCGTGCCGGCCAGTCGGCCGCGCGCGATGGCCGCGTCGACGTCGACCAGGATCGCCGCGAACCCCTCGGGCACTCCGGCGCCGGTCAGCACCGCCAGGTGCTCGTCGGCGGTCACCGAGGCGTACGCGACCTCCTTGCCGGACTGTCGGGCCACCTCGCCGGCGTACTCGGCCAGGCTCCAGGCGGTGTCGCCGGAGAGCTCGTAGACCCGGTTCAGGTGTCCGTCGCCGGTCAGTACGGCCGCGGCCGCCGCCGCGTAGTCGGCGCGAGCCGCCGAGGCGATCCGGCCCTCGCCCGCGCTGCCGACGACGGCGCCGTGCGCCAGGACGCCGGGCAGCTGGGCGGTGTAGTTCTCGTGGTACCAGCCGTTGCGCAGGAAGGTGTGGGGGAGCCCGGAGTCGAGGATCGCCTGCTCGGTGACCTTGTGCTCGGCCGCCAGGTCGAAGTCGGCCTCGGGGCCGCCGAGGATCCCGGTGTACGCCAGCTGGGCGACCCCGGCCGCCGCGGCGGCCTTGATCACGGCGGTGTGCTGCGGGACGCGACGGCCGACCTCGTTGCCGGAGATCAGCAGGACCCGGTCCCCGGCCCGGAAGGCGCGGCCCAGGCTCGCGGGGTCGTCGTAGTCGGCGACCCGCACCTCGACGCCGCGGGCGGCGAGGTCGGCGGCCTTCTCCTCGTCGCGGACGACGGCGGCCACGCGTTCGGCGGGGACCCGGTTCAGCAGTTCCTCGATGACGAGGCGGCCCAGGGACCCGGTGGCTCCGGTGACGACGATGCTCATGATGCGCTCCTGTTCGAGGTGGATGACACCACCCTACGGAGAGCGCTAACCATTGGAAAGTACCCACTTTCGAGTAAGGTACTGGCATGGAAGTAAGTACCGGGGATTCCCGAAGCTCCCTGGGGAAGGCGGCCGACGTCCGGACCCCGATGTGTCCCTCGCGCGGGATCCTGGAGCACGTCACCAGCCGCTGGGGCGTGCTCGTGCTCGCCGCCCTCGTCGAGAGCTCCCACCGCTTCAGCGAACTCCGCCGGGAAGTGGGCGGCGTCAGCGAGAAGATGCTCGCCCAGACCCTCCGCACCCTGGAGCGCGACGGCTTCGTCCTGCGCCACGCGCACCCGGTGATCCCGCCGCGCGTGGACTACACGCTGACGGAACTCGGCCGGGAGGCCGCCGAACAGGTGTGGGCCCTCGCGCGCTGGACGGAACACCGCACCGCCGAGGTCCAGGGCGCCCGCGCGGCCTACGACGAGGCCCGCGCGACGCACGACGAGGCCCGGACGCCCTAGCGGGCTCCGGGCCTCGTCGTCCCCGGCCGGGCGCCGCGCGGCCGGCCGGGTGGGTGCTGCCGTCCGCCGCCTACTCGGCGACCGTCCAGGTGTCGGCTCCCGTCAGCAGCGTGGCCAGATCCCCCTTGCCGTGCTGGTCGACGGCGGTGTCGAGTTGGTCGGCCATGAGGGTGTCGTAGACGGGTCGGTGGGTGCTGCGCAGGACGCCGATGGG